>CAIMAP010000177.1 GCA_903838995.1 uncultured bacterium
GTAAATACTATTTAGCAAGCAACAATCGTAAACTCATAGCTTTCCATAATAAGGTTGGCTAATAAGTTTTTACATGCTTGGTCTACTAGTTCTTTTGCTTGAGCCTCAGAATCTGCAGTTATTTCAAGGCTAATGTGTTTGCCAATTCTTACATTCTGAATAGTTGTTAAGCCTAGGTTTTTCATGCTACTGCTCACTGCTTTTCCTTGTGGGTCTAAGATTTCTTTCTTAGGCATTACATTTATTTCCGCTTGAAATTTCATATAGATAATGGTTTTTATTTTAGCTAATAATTTTATTTTTTGACACCATTGATAATAGGATATAACATAATATGATCAATGGAATGGCCACAAATTTAAGGATTACAAATAGGATTATTGATATACCAATTAATAAAAATTTTTCGAGGTTTTCTTTCCAATTAAAATTCTTGAACTTCAAGGAGATAAGTGGAATTTCTGCCACCATAAAAAAACTCATAAGCACAATTAGGCTTATTAAAAATGCTGGACTGTTAATAAAGGTATTGTTAATGGCCGAATGGGCTAAAACAAAAGGGATGCTCATGAAAAACAAAGTATTAGCTGGAGTAGGAAGGCCAACAAAATAAGTACTTTGACGCGTATCGTTATTAAATTTTGCTAACCTTAAAGCAGAAAATACCGGAATGGTAAAAGCGGCAAAAGCCCAATAGCTAGGTAATTGATGTGCTAATAATAAATCGTTTAATACAATGTACATGATTGCACCAGGCGCAAAACCAAAACTTACCATATCGGCTAAAGAATCGAGGTCTTTACCAATTACAGAATAAGCTTTTAAAGCTCTTGCCGCAAGGCCATCAAAAAAATCGAATAGGGCACTGAGTGCCAATAAATATACCGTTATTTCTAATTGATGTTGGAATGCAAAAACAATGGCAATACAGCCAGCTAATAAATTCAAACAAGTAATAAAATTAGGAATATGCTGCTTCATGATTGATTAGCTATTCATCGAAATTAAAAACTCTTCATTGGATTTTGTACCACGCATTTGTTTTTGTAAAAACTCCATAGCTTCTACTGGATTCATATCTGATAAGTGATTTCTTAATATCCATGCACGTTGTAGCACATCTTTATCTAATAATAAATCGTCGCGACGCGTAGACGAAGCATTGATATCTATTGCAGGGAATACACGCTTATTAGCCAATTTTCTATCTAATTGTAATTCCATATTACCCGTGCCCTTAAATTCTTCGAAAATTACTTCGTCCATTTTAGAGCCCGTATCTGTTAAGGCCGTTGCAATAATGGTTAATGAACCACCATGTTCAATTTTACGCGCGGCACCAAAAAACCTTTTTGGTTTATGTAATGCATTGGCATCTACACCACCAGATAAAATTTTACCCGATGCCGGTGCTACGGTATTATATGCCCTAGCCAAACGGGTAATAGAGTCTAATAGAATAACCACATCATGACCACTTTCAACCATGCGTTTTGCTTTTTCTAAAACGATATTCGCAATTTTAACATGTCTTTCTGCAGGCTCATCAAAAGTAGAACTCACTACTTCAGCACGCACACTGCGGGCCATATCTGTAACCTCTTCTGGTCTTTCGTCTATTAATAAAATAATTAAATATACTTCGGGATGGTTTGCGGCTATGGCATTGGCCACATCTTTTAATAAAACCGTTTTACCAGTTTTAGGTTGCGCCACAATTAAACCTCTTTGCCCTTTTCCGATTGGAGAAAACAGGTCCATTAATCGAGTTGAATAATTTCCTGGATCAGAAAATAAATTGAATTTTTCGAATGGAAATAAAGGCGTTAAATAGTCGAATGGCACACGGTCTCTCACTTCTGCAGGTGTACGACCATTAATGCTATCCACTTTTACTAAAGGAAAATATTTCTCACCTTCTTTAGGTGGACGAATACTACCTCTAACGGTATCTCCAGTTTTTAAACCAAATAATTTTATTTGAGATTGTGATACGTAAATATCGTCTGGAGAAGTTAAATAATTATAATCTGCCGATCTCAAAAAGCCGTATCCATCGGGCATAATTTCTAATACCCCTTCGTTTACAATAGAATTATCAAAATCTAGGGTTTGTAAATTGGATTCTGTATTATTTCTTTGTTTGTTATTATGACGATCAAATCGGTTGTCATTATTTCTTTGAGGACGCTCAACAGCCGATTTTTCAATATTGGCAGAAGTTTGACTATCGTCTTCTTGGTGTGTATTTTGTGGCGCTTGCACTGGTGTTTCGATACTTTGCGAAACGCTATCGTTCTCACTTTTTTCAATCACTGAAGCATCGTTGCCTGTATCTTGATTGGATTCGGCAGCTTTGTTTTTTTGTTTTGCAAAAATGGGATTGGGTTTTGGAGCGAGTGCTGGTTCGGAAGTAGGCGATTCATCTTGTTCAGATTTTACACTTCTTTTTCTTTTCGTTTTTTCTGCAGGTGCCGATGCTGTTGCAGCTGCTGTGTTTTTTTTGTTTGGGTTCGATTCCAATATTTGATAGATTAATTCTTGTTTTCTTAATTCTTCGTAACCTACTATGGCTAAATCTTTTGCAATTTGTCTTAATTCTGAAACTAATTTTTCGTTTAACGAGCTATTATCGTACATGTATTGAGGTTAAATTTTTTATTGGGAGGAATTTATAAAGGTGGGGATGATTGAAAGATGTGTTAGACATTAACACAGTACAATTTTAACCATTTTAATTAAATAATCAAAAAAATGTGGTTTTTTTTGATGCTAATCAAAGTTTTTAAGAAAATAACCTCCATGTTTGAGGCAAATTAGCCTTTTTAATCAAATTTCAAGCTAATTTTATTAATTTTGAACATGCAAAAAATCGACCTTATTCAGCAAATAAAAGCTAAAAAATCATTTTTATGTATTGGTTTAGATACCGATTTATCAAAGATTCCAGCGCATTTGCTGCAGCAAGAAGATCCAATTTTTGAATTCAACAAAGCCATTATAGATGCTACCGCCGATTTATGTGTGGCATATAAACCAAATTTAGCTTTTTACGAAAGTATGGGCGCTGCAGGCTGGGAAAGCTTACGCAAAACAATGGATTATATTCCTGCACATTGTTTTACCATTGCAGACGCTAAAAGAGGCGATATAGGTAATACTTCTGCCATGTATGCCAAAACATTTTTCGAACCAGCAGCAGCAGGATTTAATTTTGATTCTGTTACGGTTGCACCTTATATGGGTTCCGATTCGGTTACCCCATTTTTAGCCTATGCAAATAAATGGGTCATTTTATTAGCCTTAACTTCTAATGATGGCGCCAAAGATTTTCAATTCGATTCTTTCGAAAATGGCGAAAAAGTATTTGAAAGAGTTTTGTTGAAATCGAGCCAATGGGGCAGCGATGAAAACATGATGTATGTGGTTGGAGCCACTCGTGGCGAAGCATTTGCGGCCATTCGTAAATTAGTGCCCAATCATTTTTTATTAGTACCAGGTGTGGGTGCCCAAGGTGGTTCTTTAGCCGAGGTTTGTAAGTACGGCCTGAATAAAGATGTAGGATTATTAGTGAATTCTTCGAGAGCAATTATTTATGCTAGCAATACAATAGATTTTGCATCAAAGGCAAGAGAGGCGGCATTAGCATTGCAACAAGAAATGGAAATAATATTACAAGAAAGCAACATTATATAAATTATTTTTTGCTTCCTGCTCTTAATAAATCCCAAACTAATTCGCTTTCAAACCCTTTGCCTATAAGATAGGCAGCCAGTTTATTTGTTTTTTTAATCACATTACTTTCTGGAATTTCTTTTGCTTTTCTTTTGATTTCTTTTTTTAGTACTTGCGTATATGTTTCCTGATCGATGAGTTGTAGTGCTTTTCGAATGCAGGGTTCAGAGGTTCCTTTTAAGCGTAAGGCATTTTTTATTTTTAATTTCCCCCAATGTTTTACCCTAAACTTTCCACCTGCATAGGCAATGGCAAATCGCTCTTCGTTTAAGAAATTTTCTGAAATTAAAAATACGATAATATCTTCAAGGTCATCGCTTGAAATACCCATTTTTACTAGCTTTTCTCTTACTTCTTGCTGACTTCTTTCTTGATATGCACAAAAATTAGCGAGTTTTAACTGCGCTGTTTTTTTATCTATAGGGTTCGCTTGTTTTGATTTTTCTTGCTGCATGCTTTAAAAATTAATACCAAATTCTGGCCATTATTAATGCTGCATTTTCCATACACATTAATTGTAATGTTTCGGGGGCATCTTCGTAATTCAAAATTAGGCAATCTCCTTTTGTTAATTTATTTGCGCCTGTTAAGTTTGCAACGGCAACTTCGCCTTGCCAAATATAAATTAAGGTAAGCGAACCTGGGCTCACTACCTGTTCGGTATGTTGCTCTTGAGTTTGAAGCGTAACAGCGTCTAATTTTGCTAATACTTTGCCACGGTAAATAATATTAAAATCACTTACCATACCCTCGGCTTTGGTATTCCAATCTCCTTCAAAAGAATCAACATCAAATACTTGGAGCGTTTTGCTATAAAGGTTTTCGTGATGAATTTTTAATTCTCCAGCTAAAATAAGCAGCTCACGCGAGTAGCCTTCAAATTTCGTAAAAGTAGTTTCGGCTTGTTCAACGGTGGCCGTACTGATCCTAAAATCAAAATCTCTTGCTATAAAATTGGCATGGCTTGGCCATATATACAATTCGGAGGTGGTACCTGTTGCCCATCGA
>CAIMAP010000178.1 GCA_903838995.1 uncultured bacterium
ATACTATGTTAAAATTCCATTGGAACGAAAAAATGGTTGGGTATTCTTTAGGATTTGTGGGTATCGTAGTTTCCATTGTACAAGGTGGATTAATCCGAAAAATCAATCCGATTTTAGGAAATGCAAAATCTGTTTACCTCGGGTTTTCTTTATTTACCATTGGTATGGTTTTATATGCATTTGCTACAGAAACTTGGATGATGTTTGCCATTATTGTTCCTTATGCTTTTGGTGGTATAGGCACTCCAGCTTTACAAGGTATAATATCTTCCGAAGTGCCCGCCAATGCACAAGGTGAATTGCAAGGAGCTTTAACGAGTGTGTTAAGCTTAACCTCTATTATTGGTCCTTTATTGATGAATAACCTATTTGCTTACTTTACCAGTTCTAATAGTGTGGTGTATTTTCCTGGGGCACCATTCATAATGGCTGCCTTGTTAATAGGTACTAGCTTAATCTTAGCTTATCGTTCTTTGCATTTAAAAGCTAAACAATAGCAATTATAGTATAAGTTAAGCCATTCATTTGAAATAGATCGTTGATGCTTTTGCCTAACATTTGTTGTGCAATTGGAGCAATTGGAGAAATTACAAAAATGTTCGTATCATCTATTACAATTTGTCCGAAAGCAATGGCAATATAAAAACAGGCTTTATCTGTTTGCACCATTGATCCTAATTGAATTTTTTCTGCCTTATTTTCGGGATTGATTTTTTGTAAAAAACTGATTTGATTTTCTAGCTCAACAAGTTGTAATCTTAATTTTTCTTGTTCATGTTGCATCATAGCTCGACCCGTTTCATGCTTGTCTCCAGCAGTACTTTTGGTATCGTTTTTTGCATCATTCGTTAAATCATTTAAACTACTAGTAATCAATAGTTTAGAATCATTTAATTTATGCTGAATTGCCTGATATAATTTTAATTTTAAGACATTATTTATCATCAAATATTCTTTAATTTTATAAAAAAATAGCCGTGTATTTTCGAGACTTATTATTGAATAAACATTCCAAATATACTTCATTACAAATTGCAAATGAAATTGGAACTGATTCAAAAAAATTCAAAGAATTAATGAAACTCGTATTAGCAAATGAAAAGCTAATTTCGCAAAGAGCAGCTTGGGCATTGAGTTTCAGCGTTGAATCACATCCAGCATTGTTATTGCCTTATTTGAATAAAATAATAAATACATTGCCATTCTCCAATTACCATCACGCAGTTCGACGAAATATTGTGAGGGTTTTAAGATTCGTAACTATTCCAGCTAATTTAAAAGGAAAATTAATCGACGATTGTTTTGAATTAAGCATCAGTCAGTCCGAAACCATTGCAGTTAGAGGCTTTGCTGTAGATCTAATTAAAATAAACGCCAAAGAATTTCCAGAAATTATTTCCGCATTAATGGAAGAATTATCACTTCAAATTTCTGATGCAAGCCCTGGTATTAAATCAAAAATTAGACAATTAAAACTCCTTCTTTAATCCTTCTACAATTTCAAAAACAGCTGGACAATACAAAGTATTTTGTAAAGTGATATCTACAATAGACCTAAATTGTTTATCACCTGTATGCGGATATCCTCTACAAGCTTCGGGTCTAGCTTCGTATACACTGCAATAATTATTTCCTTTTAAAAATGGACAAGGTGCGCCATTGTGCACAAAATCACCATCTTCGTCCATGTGTAAGTACTTAGTCATTAAGTCTTTAGGCTTAACTTTTAAGAATCTTGCCAAACGATGAATATCTTCTTGTTCGAAGGTTGGACTAATGGTTTTGCAACAACCAGCACAGGTTAAACAATCTATTTTTTGAAATGCTGCTTCGTGGTGTTTATCTACAATTTCTTGCAGGTCTCCTCTTCTAGTTTTTTTTAAAACTTTAAAAAAATCTTCATTTGCTGCTAGCATTTTTTTTGCTTTTCTAGCAAAAGCTTTTAAATCGATTTGCATTTCTTTATTTTATAAATTATTTAATTGTTTTTACGCCAAGTTCAGTCAATATAAAATCGGCATGATCTACTTTTTGTGCAACCCACAATACATACCTAATATCACAACCAATTGACCTAGAATAGGCATCATTCCAAGCAAAATCATTGATAGTAGCCTCGTAAGCTCTATCAAAATTCACGCCTACTAAATTACCATTTTCATCCATAATTGGACTACCCGAATTTCCACCAGTTGTATCTAAATTGTATAAAAATGCAACGGGTACATCTTTTCCATCTTTAGTGGTAAATTGTCCGTAATCTTTTTGTTGGTGTAAGGTTCTAAAAATTTCGGGTAAATAATAATCCCCTTCGTTGGTTCCTTTTTCAATTAAGCCAGTTAAAGTGGTTAATGGTTTCATATAGGTGGCATCTACTGGCGTAAATCCTTTTACATGACCATAAGTTAAACGCAATGTACTATTGGCATCGGGTATAAAATCCGACTGCTTAAACAAAATACTTACATTCACATAATCGGCCAAAAGCTTATTCAGCCTAGCATTACGGTCTTTTCTAATGCTATTCATTTGATCAATTTCTACCCGAGCATTAATCGCTAAATCTATCATTGGATCTTTGAATTTCAGGAAATCTTTTACTGATAAATTAAATATTTCATCGATTTCATCTGCTTCGGTAAATTCCGATTTTGAAAAAATTCGGTCAATGTGTTTTGTTAATAAAGCATCCCAGTTTGTTCCCTTTGCAGTGGAAATTCCTTTAATTATATTAAACTGTTCTTTAGCAGATAAATTCAAACCATCTAATAAAATTCTTTTCAATAATAATTTGTCAGTCGCTAAAACATAGGTAGAATAAGCATCTTTAGCGTTTTTTAAGATCGTAACTTTACTTTCTTGGTAAACTTTATCTTGATTTTCTAAAGAAGCTTCTGCAATTTTCTTTTGTAAACCGAGCACTTGATTAGCTACACTAAATGCAGTAGCACTAGCAAATACTTGATCTAAGACTAAAAATTTCTTTGCATCTGTAAAAAATTCATCATAAACCATGTCTATATTCTGCAACATTTTACCATATTGTTTAATTAAACTGGTATCGGCATTAATAAATGCTTGCAATTCTTTTTCTTGCGCAAATTTTTGATTCACTAAATCTATGCCTTTCAACCCTTTTAGTTTACCTCTGTAATTCTTTAAAACATTGGCTTTGCGTTTAATTTTGGCTGCTTGTTTTAATTCTAATTCTTTAGTAATAGAGCTTGCCTCCATTTGTTTATTTTGCCAAGCATATAAATCTGAAATATAAGGCAGTTGATATTGTTCTTGATATTGAATGTATTTTGCTGGATAGTTTCTGTAAGTTCTACCTGGATAACCTAAAATAAAAACAAAGTCTCCTTCATTTGCACCATTCGGATTGATTGTTAAATATTTTTTAGGTTGATATGGCACATTATCTTTTGAATAAGCAGCCGAAGAACCGTCTTTTGCAACATAGGCTCTTAAAAAAGAGAAATCGCCTGTATGACGCGGCCACACCCAGTTATCAGATTCACCACCAAACTCTCCTACCGCTCTTTGTGGCACATATACTATGCGCACATCTTTAATGGTTTTATAACGAAACAATACATAAGTTCTTCCAATAAACATTTCAGAAACTTCTGCTTTAATCGTTTTATCTTTTTGTTCTTCTTCTTTTATAATTTGCGCAATCTTTGCATTGATTGCATTAATGCGTTCGGTTGGGTCGAATATATTTTGAACAGCCGTTAAAACTTTAATCGAAACATCTTCGTAAGAATCGGTGATTTTACAAGTTAAATTTTTGGCTTGCACCTCCTGATCCTTTGTAGCAGCCACAAAGCCATTCTTTAAATAATCGTGTTCGGGAGTACTCGCTAAAGAAACTGCTTCAAATGCACAATGATGATTAGTAATAATTAATCCTTGATTAGAAACAAATGAACCCGTGCATCCACCAACATTAACTAAAGCATCAATTAAACTTAATCCATTTGGATTGTATACTTCCGCTTGAGGAATTTTTAAACCTGCTTTTTTTAAGTCTAATTTTTTTATTTCACTTAAAGGATACATGCCTTCTTCTGGTAAAGCGATGGCTGAATTTAGCAAAAAAAGGATTCCGGTAGTTAAAAGTATTAAATGCTTTTTCATATTGAAATTGTTAATAATTGCGAATTTAAATTAATATTTGTGTTTATAATTTATTTTCAAGCAATATTTATGACAGATTCTATACATTTTGAACATGCTGCCACTAAAACTGAGAAATATCAAAGCCTATTTCCTCAAATTGCTGCTTTATTAGCTTCTGAAACCGATCAAATAGCCAATATGGCTAATATTTCGGCTGTTTTAAAAGAAGTCTTTTCGTTTTGGTGGGTTGGTTTTTATATAGTGAAACAAGATGAGTTGGTTTTAGGGCCTTTCCAAGGTCCTTTGGCTTGTACTCGCATTCAAAAAGGAAAAGGTGTTTGTGGAAAGGCTTGGGCCAGCAAGCAAAGTATTATTATACCTAATGTAGAAGATTTTGAAGGTCATATTGCCTGCAGTGCAGCCAGTAAATCAGAAATTGTGATTCCTATAATGCAACAAGAAAAAGTAATCGCAGTGCTCGATGTAGATAGCGAACACCTTA
>CAIMAP010000179.1 GCA_903838995.1 uncultured bacterium
TAGTCGGTCTATCATTTTTTTAATGGCAATTAAAGAATCGCTCGGACAGTTTTCTGTTGCAAAATATTTAGGCCATAATTGTTTGGTAATGGCAAACATTTTTTGATGCAATTCTTTTTTATGAATAATTGCTTTTTCGTAAATGCCTTGGGCAGTATAATTTGATTGAATATCAAAGGCAAATTTTTCTTCGTACAATTCTTTTCCAATTCTAAAAGATTTTGGTTGCTCATTTTTAAGCTCTTTTAAAAAAGTACAATAAGATTGAATAGCCGAAATAGCATCTTTAGAAAGGCTCGTTATTTTTTCTTTTTCTTGGGCCGAAATGCTAGATTTTGTTAATGCCTGTACCAAGTCTACCTCGAATACAGATAGGCCTCCTGTGTTTTGATCAATGGCCAATGCTGTATGTTCTGCGGTTGGATTTTGTATATTTTTTTTAGCGGCTTCGTAATAAGTAGGTACGAATTTCAACCTTTCTTTTACTGCTGCTAATCTTTGCGCCAATGGTGCATAATTGTTATTGATGATTTCTGCAAAACCTTCCGAAACATTATATTGCGCTGGATTCCATTGATATGATTTAAACTTATTAATACTCCAAATGCTCGATTTTAATTGATTCTCCATTAAATAAAAATCCGTTTTATTTTGATTATTTAAACTGTCTAAATTAAATAAATGGAGGCTATCTAATTGGCTTTCTGCAAAAGCTATTTCTTTTTTTCTTTGCGCATCATCGGGTATAGTTAATAGGCTATCATTTTTATGAAAGCCAATGCTACTAGCCCAGTTAGGGTAAATGGTCCATAAAGAATTGATAAAATTTTCTTTATAGGCATCGAAATTTTTATTTTGAACTAATGCTGTTGCTGGTTTTGTTTGTTTACAAGCAATTAAACTCATTGCCGCAATAACGATTAATAGTTTTTTCATAATTTATTTTTTTAAGGCTACTCTCCATAGCGTTGCACCCATTAATATAAAGGCGAAGGTTCCAATTAAATAATAGTTTTCTTGGTTAATATATTGTAAAATACTAGATTGTAAATTTAAATTATTGGTAAAATTGCTCATAGCATTTAATGTATTTTTTAAAAATTCATTACTGATAATACTGCTATAATTTACGGTTAACATGGCAATGAGTACTCCTGCCAATGCACCGCCGGCAACCAATCCGGTGGCAAATAAACTTCCTTTGCCTAACTCTTCATCTTCGTGTGCTTCACCTTTTCGAGTTTGCATAAAGTTGACTCCTTTTTTAATACAGCCACCGGCAAAAATAGGTAGGGTAGTAGACAATGGCAAGTAAGCACCAACGGCAAATGATAAAGAGTTTACACCACATAATTCCATGGTGATAGAAAGAAACACACCTACTAAAACAAATTGCCAATCTAAATTATAAGATAAAATTCCTTTGATGAGTGTAGCCATTAAAGTACCTTGTGGAGCGGGATAGGCATCCGAACCAATGGCATGGTGTATACCTTGATTCAACATTTCTGTTGTTGGGGTGTCTAAAATTTTAACGGTTAATCCTATAAAAATAGAAGAGACAATTGCGCCAATAAACAAGGCTATTTGTTGGTATTTTGGTGTTGCGCCAATGAGGTAACCTGTTTTTAAATCTTGAGAAGTGGCTCCTGCATTTGCAGCTGCAATACAGATCATGCCGCCAACCACTAATGCCATTGGTTCGTAGACTTTTCCTGTCCATCCAATGGCAATAAAAACTAAACAAGTGCCCATTAAAGTGGCAATGGTCATACCCGATATTGGATTATTTGAAGAGCCAATTAATCCAACAATTCTAGAAGAAACGGTTACAAAAAATGCACCAAATAAAACCACTAATACGCCAATTAATAATTTATTGAATATCGATGTACCTGGAATTTGCGGTAAAATGGTCATTAAAATGATGAGTCCGATACTGCCAAATAAAACTATTTTAATGTTTAAATCTTGTTCTGTTCTTTTTACTTTTTGATAGCTTTCATTGGTTTTGCTACTGGCCATGCTATCTTTAAACGAAGCAATGATGGTGGGTATGGTTTTAAATAGTGTGATGAAACCACCCGCAGCGACTGCGCCTGCGCCTATCTGACGAATATATGCTCTGTAAATTGCGCCTGCAGTATCCGAAAAAGTATGCGTAATAGGATTCCAATTACCGGGGCCACCTGCAGTTGCTAAATCTTTTAAATAACCCAACTTAACCAATTGCGCAGCCGTGGTCTCCATGGGCACTACCGTTGCTAATAATGGAATTAATCCGAGCCAAGCTATTACGCCACCGGCCACTAATACACCTGCTATTTTAAATCCAATAATATAACCCACACCTAAATATTCGGGGGTAATTTCGCCAGCTATATTTGCAGATGGAAAAAATTTATTGGTTTGTTTGGTTACGAATTCTGGTGCTTCTGCAATTACATGAAAAACTTTTTGTAAGAAAGCGTAAACAATGGCAAAACCTAAACCTTGAAAAGCAGTCTTTGCAAAATCTCCACCTTTTTCACCTGCTTTTAAAACCGCTGCACAGGCTGTGCCTTCTGGGTATGGCAGGCTTTCGTGCTCTTTTACAATCAAAGATCTTCTAAGAGGAATCATCATTAAGGTGCCTAAAATTCCACCAAAGATGGCCAATGTTAAAATGCTGATATATCCAAAATACATTTCGCCACTACTGCTACCATTTTCATTGGCACTTAAAAATAAAAAACCAGGAAGTGTAAATACTACGCCAGCAGCAATCGATTCGCCAGCAGATCCTGTTGTTTGAATGATATTATTTTCTAGAATGGTGGTATTAAAAAATTTCTTTCCTAGGGTGATGGCAATCACCGCAATTGGAATAGAAGCAGAAACAGTTAGCCCAGCTTTTAGAGCTAAATAGACAGTAGCTGCGCCAAAAATAATTCCAAAAATACTACCGAGTAAAATAGACTTTAAGGTAAACTCTGCCATCTTACTTTCGTCGGGCACAAATGGTTTAAATAGTTTATTTTCTTCCATGTATTTTTTTCTTTGTTGAAATTATAAAAATAAATATAGCATTTAGATTCAAAAATTTCTCTAAATAATCTCTAGCCGATCCACAAATTCTTCAGACACAGGAGCTTGTTTAATTCACAATTATATGCTATAAACACTTGTAAATCAGATAATTTGATATGTGCTTAATTAAAGTTTGTAAAAAGGATTTCAAAAAGTATCTTGCAGATTGAAAAAAGTACAAATGAGTACCTAACCATTTTTAATTTAAAAGAAAAAATATGAGTAATACCGCAACAAAATCGGCCCATCCTAAAGGACTTTGGGTTTTATTTGGAACAGAAATGTGGGAGCGTTTCAACTTTTATGGAATGCGCGCCATTTTAACTTTGTTCTTAGTAAATTCTTTATTGATGAAAGAAGAAGATGCTTCTTTAATTTATGGAGGATTTTTAGGATTATGTTATTTAACCCCAATGCTTGGTGGTTTTATTGCCGATCGTTTTTTTGGTAACAGAAACTGCATATTACTTGGTGGTTTAATGATGGCTATTGGACAGTTTTTGCTTTTTGCAAGTGCTAGTATTTTTGCTACTAATTTACCACTTGCCAATACTTTAATGTGGTCTGCTTTGGGAATTATCATTTTTGGAAATGGTTTTTTCAAACCAAACATTTCGAGTATGGTAGGTAGTTTATATCCTAAACAAGAAAAAAATAAATTAGATACGGCATTCACGATCTTTTATATGGGCATTAACTTAGGTGCATTCTTAGGTCAATTGATTTGTCCATTAATTGGTGATGTAAAAGATGCGGCTGGCATTAGAGATATCCATGCTTTTAAATTTGGATTCTTAGCGGCATCTATAGCTATGTTAATTGGTACAGCTGTATTTTATTTCTTAAAAAATAAATATGTTGTTACGCCAGACGGCAAACCACTTGGAGGCTTACCTTCGAAAAATGAAAGTTCAGATTTCGAAGAAGGGGAGTCGCAAAAGGCCGTATTTTCAAATAGAGCATTAATCACTGCGGTAATTGCATTCTTTGTTTTAGGTGCAACTATTCATTTTCAACTGGGACAAAATTTAATTTATTCTTTAATTTATTCGAGTGGTTTAACCTTAGCTGGATTAATTATATCTGATACTTCTTTAACCAAAATAGAGCGTGATCGTATTTTTGTAATTTATATAGTTGCATTCTTTGTAATCTTCTTTTGGGCTGCATTTGAGCAAGCGGGTTCTTCTTTAACTTTTATAGCCGATTACCAGACCGACCGTAATTTCTTTGGATGGAACATGCCACCTTCTATGGTGCAAATCTTTAATGGTTTATTTGTTGTAGCCTTTGCGGTTCCATTTAGTATGTTATGGGATTATTTAAGAAGTAAAGACAGAGAACCAATTTCGCCAATGAAACAATCTTTTGGTTTAGCATTAATTGCTTTGAGTTATTTCATCATTGCATACAATGTAAAGGATTTAGGCAATTCGGGCTTATTGGCAATCAAATGGTTAATCTTATTGTACTTAATTCAAACTGCTGCCGAATTATGTTTATCACCAATTGGTTTGTCATTAGTAGGTAAATTATCTCCTAAAAGATTTTCGTCATTATTATATGGGGTATTCTTTTTATCGAATGCATCTGGTTATGCATTGGCTGGAACACTCGGATCTATTATGCCTGCAACCGGCGATAAATTCATTAAGGCAAAAGAATTAGGCATCGACTTACAAGGTGTTTTAGATAAAAAAGTAGTACCTACTACAGATCAACTAAGCTTATTATCACAAAATCAAATTTCAGATCACAACCCTGTATTTGCAGGATTTGAGATCCATAATTTATTTGAATTCTTTATGGTGTTTGTTATTTTAACAGGTTTAGCTGCGATTATTTTATTTGCATTAACACCTAAGTTGAAAAAACTGATGCATGGTGTGAGGTAATTTAAATATTCCTAATAAAAAAAGCGAAGAGAGACCTCTTCGCTTTTTTTATGTTTAGGCAGCAGGTACCCACCAAGCAAAATAGCAGATGACCAAACAAGTTCCAATGCCTGTATAAATAAATAGTGCGGCTGCGCCAAAGCTATACCAAATAAGCCCAGCAGCGCTACTCGATATTAAGGTTGCGATACTTTGCAAGCTGGTAAAAGTACCTATTGCAGTCGCCATTTGCGAGCGGGAGGTTAAATTACTAATCCATGCTTTACCAATACCTTCGGTGGCTGCAGCGTATATTCCATAAATAAAAAATAAGAAAATAAGTAGTTTATTTCCGCTAAAAAATGCCATGCCAAAATAGCTGAGGGCAAAAATAAATAAGCCAAATAAAAAAATTATTTTCAATCCAATTTTATCAGCTAATACGCCAAGTGGAAAAGAAAAGAAAGCATAAATTAAATTATAAAACATAAATAGCCCTATTACATAACTATCATTTACCCCAAACTCTTTGGCTTTTAATAATAAAAAGACATCGGAGCTATTCATTAAACTGAAACCGAGTAGCCCTATGACTAAACTTTTATAATTACTGGAGCTGTTTTTCCAAAAATCAAAAAAGCCCACTAATTTTATTTTTTCGTGATTGTTAGCTAAATGGGTTTGCTTACTTTCTTTAATTAAACCAGAACTCAGTATGGCTAATAAGCCTGGAATAAAAGCAATTAAAAACAAGTTTTTATAATCGCCAGGGTAGTAGTATAAATAGATTAATGCGATGCCCGGCCCTAACACTGCGCCTAAGGTGTCTAAAGAGCGATGAAATCCAAAAACTTTTCCTTTGTTAGCATCTGTCGATTCGTCGGAGATTAAGGCGTCACGGGCCGCCGTTCGTATGCCTTTGCCTAATCTATCGAAGCTGCGCATGAAAAAGACCCAAAAAGGATTGGCAAATAAAACCATTACCGGCCTGGCAATGCCACTCAAGCCATAACCAGCTTGTACGAATGGCACTCTTTTACCTATGTTATCAGACCATTTTCCAAAATAGCCTTTACTTAGACCTGTTAAAGCTTCTGCAAATCCTTCAAAAACACCAATCAAGACAATGGAGAATCCAAGCGATTGTAAATATATCGGTAAAACTGGATAGAGCATTTCGCTCGCCATATCAGTAAATAAACTGATGAGCGAGAGCACCCATATGGTTTTAGTGATGTATTTCAATATTGTTTAAAGGTTTGTTAAAATAAAATCAGTCATTAAATTATACAGATGTAAGCGGGTTGTACCACCAGCAATTGAATGGTTTTTGTTTGGATAATAAGCAGATTCGAATTTCTTATTTGCTTTTATCATTGCATTTACCATATCTACGGAGTTTTGAAAATGTACGTTATCATCTGCTGTGCCATGAATAATTAAAAATTTACCTTTTATTTTATCTACAAAATTGATTGGTGAATTTTCTTCAAAGCCTGCATTGTTTTCTTTCGGCGTATGCAAATATCTTTCGGTATAAATAGAATCGTAATACTTCCAATTGGTAACGGGAGCAACTGCTATCGCCATTTTAAAAAAGTCTGCACCTTTGGTAATAGCAAGTGCCGACATGTATCCGCCAAAACTCCAGCCTTGAATACCAATGCGGCTTGCATCTACATAGCTTTGAGCACCTAACCATTTAGCCGCATTTATTTGATCTGCTATTTCTAGTTTTCCTAATTGTAAAAAAGTGCATTTTTTAAATGCCGAGCCTCTTGCTCCAGTTCCTCTGTTATCTACACAAACAACAATATATCCTTTAGCGGCAAGCATTTGATACCACATATAGTTTGCAGATCCCCAAGCGTCTGTAACTTGTTGCGAGCCTGGTCCACCATATAAAAACATAAATACCGGATATTTTTTCTTTGCATCAAAATCTTGTGGTTTAATCATCCAGGCATTGAGTAAAGTATTATTTTCTGTAGGTATAGTAAGAAATTCTTTCTTGCTGAGCGCAAATTCGTTTAACCTATTTTTTAGGGTTTGGTTTGTTTCCAACACCCTCATTTCTAATCCAGTTTGGTCGTGTAAGCTAATAAAATTAGGGGTATTGGCATTGGAATAGAAATTGATATAATAGGCACAATTGCTACTAAAAGTAGCATTATTTGTACCAATACTTTTAGATAATTGTTTCATTCCTTTGCCATTAATTCCAATGGAATAAATTTCTCTTTGCATGGCATTTACCGCGGCAGCTTGAAAATAAATGGTGTTTTCTTTTTCATTCAAACCATAAAAACTAGTGAGATCCCAATTACCTTTGGTAATCTGGTTGATGAGCTTACCTTTCAAATCATATAAATACAAATGATTAAAACCATCTTTTTCAGAACTGATAATAAATTGATTTGAATTTTTTAGAAAATACAAATCATCATTTATATCAATATAGGTTGTTGATTTTTCGTTTAAAATAACAGTAGATTTTCCGGTATTTGCATTAACTATTAGGTAGTCTAAATTATCTTGGTGTCTGTTCAATCTTAGTACACATAGGGTATTGGGCTGATTGGTCCATTTAATTCTAGGTATATATTGTGTCGAATCGTTGCCAATAGCTACTGGTATGGTTTGTTGATTTTGAAGGTCATAAATATGCAAGCTTACTGTTGCGTTTTCTTCTCCTGCTTTTGGGTATTTATATTGATATTCATTTGGATACAAATCTCCATATTGTGTCATACTAAAGCGTTTAACATTGCTTTCGTTAAATTTATAGTAAGCAATTTTTTTACTATCTGGCGACCAAAAAAAGGCACGGGTAAAAGCAAATTCTTCTTCATTTACCCAATCGGTTCCGCCATTAATAATTTGTTCCCAAGCGCCATCATCAGTAATTTTTGTTTCTGTTCTATTGGCTATATTTCTAATGAATAGGTTGTTTTCTCTTGCAAAAGCCACATTTAATCCATCAGGAGAAACGGTTGCAAACTGTTGTTTGCCATAATCGGAAAGGTTTTGCAGTGTTTTAGTGCTCCTGTCGTATATATAACAAAGTGATTTGGTGGAACGGCGATAGATTCTTTCAGTGGCGTTGGTAATGATAATATACTTTTCGTCATCGCTGAAATAATAATCTTCTAATTTAATTTGTACGATTTCGTTGGGTAATTTAATTTGTAAATCGGCTTCGCTTACAATGGTGTCTGTTACTTTTCCAGTTGCATAACTATAAGCCAATATGTAATTTTGTTTTGAGGTTGGATCGGTATAAAAGCTACTGTATCTTTTACCGTCTTTCATAGATTGTAAGCCATTGATGCTTTTTGCAGCAAAGTAATTTTTAGCCCAAATATCTTCGTTAATTAGTGTTTTTTTAGGGCTGTTTTCTTGTGCATGAAGAAGCAAACTCCAACATAATGTCATGCCTAACAAAGCAAATCTTTTCATTTTATTTCTCTAAAGGGTTGTTAAATTTTGCATCTTCCATAGATGCTTCGTTTCTTAAATCTATTTTCTCCATCAATATCCATTTACCTCTTCGGTATTTTAAACCATCGTAAGAAAGATCGGGTCCGTATACTTCGAAGTTGCCTTCGCTACGGGCATTTGGCGCAGCTAAATGATCATATACAATCCATTTTTTGTCACTTAAATAACGTAGCATCATCACCGCTTGCGAAGTATATTCAAATACCATACGGTACTGCGTTTTATCTTTTAATTTTATAATATCGGCTCCAAAAATTGGGCTACCATTTTTAGCAAAACTCAATACATCGATTACTTTTTGCTGGCTATTTTGGTTATGACCTTTCCATCCTAATAGTACATATTTTTTATTTTTACTAAACCATCTTTTAGGAACAATAATGGTATAATAATGTGCGCCATACCAGCTGTCATTTGTTAAAATAGTGTCTTGCGGATTTTGAATAAATGCCGAATTATCAAACAGGGGGTAAAGTGATAATTTATTTGGATCGTTTTTTTGAATGGCGCCATAATAACGGTAATGACCATCGTCTGTTCTCAAATGCCAAGTAAAAATTCTGAATTGATTGTCGGGTGATCTCATAATAGAGATAGATACGACAGAATCAAATGGAAAGGCAAATGAGTTTGGGAGTTTTAGCGCTGATACTAAAGTTTTGATAAATGTAAAAGTGCAATTCCTTCTGATTAATTCATCTTGGTCATTTACAATTTTATAGGATAAACTTTTTAAAGAGTCTTGTAAGGTATAAAATTGTGGATCAAATTTTTGTTTTTCTTGGGCTTCACTTTGTTGAAAAATGAAGCACAAACAGATGGCGAGCAATAACTTTTTCATCGATTTATAAATTTATTTAAATATAAAAAATAAAAAAAGGCATACCAAGCGATATGCCTTTTTTTAACTAATTTAAAAAATGTTAGTTTAAGCGTTCAATCACAATGGCCGAAGCGCCACCGCCGCCATTACAAATAGCTGCCACGCCAATTTTACCATTGTTTTGTTTTAATACAGAAAGTAAAGTGACAATAATTCTACATCCCGAACTACCCAATGGATGCCCTAAGGCAACCGCACCGCCGTTTACATTTACTTTAGTAGCATCTAGTTTTAAGGCTTGGTTGTTTGCTAAAGCAACAACAGAAAATGCTTCATTGATTTCGTAAAAATCTACTTGATCTGCAGTGATACCAGCATGAACTAAGGCTCTTGGAATAGCTTTAGCAGGAGCGGTCGTAAACCATTCTGGCGCTTGTTGCGCATCTGCATAACCTCTTATAATGGCCAATGGTTTTAAACCCAATGCCAATGCTTTTTCTTCCGACATTAACACCATTGCAGATGCACCATCGTTTAAGGTAGATGCATTGGCAGCGGTTACTGTTCCGTCTTTTTTAAATACGGGTTTTAATCCAGGTATTTTATCAAATTTTACTGCTTTAAATTCTTCGTCTTCTGCTACAATGGTTATTGCACCTGCACGACCCGGAATTTCAACAGCAACAATTTCTTCTTGGAATAATCCTTTTTCGAAAGCGGCTTGTGCTCTATGGTAACTTTCTATGGCAAAAGCATCTTGCTCTTCTCTGCTAATATTACATGAGCTCGCACATAATTCGGCTGCATTACCCATATGGTAATCGTTGTATACATCCCATAAACCATCTTTAATTAAACCATCGGTAACCTGTTGATGACCTAATTTATAGCCTTGTCTGGCCTTGTCTAAGTAAAATGGTACATTACTCATGCTCTCCATTCCTCCAGCTACAACCACTTCGTTAATGCCCATGGCTATGCTTTGGGCTGCTAGCATCACTGCTTTGGTTCCAGATGCACAAACTTTATTAATTGTGGTACTTGGAATATCTAATAAGCCAGCAAATTTGGCTGCTTGCGTAGCAGGTGCTTGACCTAAATTAGCAGAAAGCACATTGCCCATATATATTTCTTGCACTTGCTCATTTGCTATTCCAGCGCGCTTTACTGCTTCTTTGATCGCAATTGCGCCTAATTGAGTAGCCGATACCGCACTTAAAGATCCTCCAAAACTACCCATTGGGGTACGAGTGGCAGATACAATGACAACATTTTTCATAGGTTTAGATTTTTCACAAATTTAAGAATTTAATTCATTGAGCTAAACGAAATTCTTTATTTTATTCAGTAAAAACTATGTTTTTTCTTAATTTCACGGCACATGACTCAATCTAATAAAAACTACTTCAGAAGCATTGTCTTCACTAAATACACTTTAGTGGTGTTATGCGTAGCCATCATTGTTTCCGTTTTACCTAAAGGCAGAACATTTAAATATGAATTTGATAAGGGTAAACCTTGGATGCATCAAAATTTAAATGCCCCATTTGATTTTGCCATCGAAAAATCTAAGGAAGAAATTGACTTGGAGAAAAATAAAATTAATAAAAATGCACTTCCTTATTTTCAATTAGATCAAACATTAAGTCAAGAAATACAAACGCAATTTGAAAGAGAATTTTATATACTATGGAAACAAAAGTATTTAAACGAAAATAAACTTTTAAAAAATAAATACCTCAGCATTGTTAATGA
>CAIMAP010000180.1 GCA_903838995.1 uncultured bacterium
ACTCACACGCCCAAAGGCTGCTTGCTCTGCCTGGCTTAAGGGCTGGCCTGCATCCATTTTTTCTAATAAGCTAATGCTCGCTATTCCGGTTACTTTAAAAACAGCAAAGGCAATTTTATCATCGCCTTTGGCGCGTTCAATTGTCGCAATGGTTTCTTGCGTGGTGGCATCAAAACTACTTTCGGTTTCGGCGCCTTCTGCCGAATAATCTAAAATGGTGCCTATCTGATATTTTGCTAATGCTTGTATGGTTTTATTACATTCATTGATAGATTCGCCGCCACAAAAATGTCTAAATATGGTGGCCCTAATAATGGGTGCTACTGGCAAACCAATAGCCATGGCAAATGTTGTTAATGGCGGACCAATTTTTACCAACAGGTTACTACTGATCGCTTTGAACAACCAATAAGCGCGGTTTAAGTCTGCATTGCTTTTACCGGCAAATGCGATTTCGGAATTAGAAAAATTAGGTTGATGCGACATGCGTATAGGGTATGAATGATGCTCGCTAATTTACGATTTCCTAGCAAAAAGGAGGTTTTTTTATCAAAAAATAAAGCCGATGATGGCTTTTATTTCAGTTTTATATATGTTAATTTGCAAGCAGATTATGACAGTAAATACAGCAATTGCAGGTTTAAGCGAATGGGGATTGCCAGCAGCCAAAATGGTATTGATTTCGGGCCCTTGCAGCGTGGAGTCGGAAAGCCAAATTGAACAAACGGCTGCAGCACTTGCCCAACACCAGGTACAAATTTTAAGAGGCGGCATTTGGAAACCGCGTACCCGCCCGGGTTCTTTTATGGGTATTGGCGATGGGGCTTTGCCTTGGCTAGTGGCTGCCGCTAAAAAACATGGGTTAAAATCTGCGGTCGAAGTGGCCAATGCCAAACATGTGGAAGCGGCTTTAGGGGCCGGCGTCGATATTTTATGGATTGGTGCGCGTTCTACGGTATCGCCTTTTGTGGTACAAGAAATTGCCGATGCCTTACAAGGGGTCGACATACCCGTCATGATTAAAAATCCGATTAACCCCGATTTAGATTTATGGATTGGCGCCATTGAAAGAATAAACCATGCAGGGATTCAAAAAATTGCGGCCATTCACCGTGGTTTTTCTACTTACGAAAAAAATATTTACCGCAATGTGCCCAATTGGAATATTCCTTTAGAATTAAAAAGATTGATTCCGAATATTCCGCTGTTTTGCGATCCAAGTCATATATGTGGCAGCTTAGATTTAATTCAACACATCAGTCAAAAAGCATTGGATTTAAATTTTGATGGCTTGATGATTGAATCGCATGTAGATCCGCACCATGCACTCAGCGATAAAGACCAACAGCTTAGCCCTGCTGCATTAGGAGCAATGCTTGCGCAATTAATTATTCGCTCGAGCACTTCTACCGATCAAGTTTTTATTGATAATTTAAAAAAATTACGCAACGACATTGATAAAATTGACCTCGATATGTTGGAGCTGGTTGCTGCTAGAAATAAAATTATTGAAGCCATTGGCGTATATAAAAAAGAAAACAACATTACTATTTTTCAACCCGAGCGTTGGGCCGAAATTGTGGCTACAAGAAAACAATATGGCGATGAAATTAAACTTTCGGACGAATTAATTATGGATATTATTAAGGCCATACACCGCGAAGCCATTGCCATTCAAACTAATATTCTGAACAATGGAAAATAAAATTGGGGCTTTAAAAAACAATCAAGTTTATTTTACCGACGAAGTTTCGGCGCTCGATACTTTTATCGAAAAAAATAAATACAGCAAAGTAGTGGTACTGGGCGATAACAATACCATTGAAAATTGTCTGCCTTATTTAAACTTATTTTCGAGCTATACCGCTAATGCCGATATTATTGAAATAGACGCAGGCGAAGGCAGCAAAAACATAGACATTTGCATTGGCATTTGGAATATGATGATGGATTACGAAATGGATCGCAAAAGTTTATTGCTCAATGTAGGTGGCGGTATGGTATCCGATATTGGGGCATTTGCGGCCAGCACTTATATGCGCGGCATCGATTTTATTAATATTCCTACAAGCCTTTTGGCTATGGTAGATGCGAGCCATGGCGGTAAAAACGGCATCGATGTAAACGATTATAAAAATATGATTGGCGGATTTAACAATCCAAAAGCAGTTTTTATTTTTCCAACTTTATTAGATACACTTCCTGCAGACGAAAAAAAATATGGTTTTGCAGAAATTATTAAGCATGGTTTAATTGCCAATGAAAAACATTATGATTCGGCCATTGCTTATTTACAAGAGAAAGAAAATTCAGATTTGAATGAATTGATTGTCGATTCTATTTTAATTAAAATCGGTATTGTAGCGCAAGATCCATTCGATAAAAACAAGCGCAAATTATTGAATTATGGCCATAGCATTGGCCATGCCATAGAGAGTTCTTTTTTAGCTTTAGAAAAGCCCATCAGCCACGGTTTAGCGGTGCTTGCGGGCATTATTATTGAAAATAAAATTGCGGTTGCATTGGGCGAATTAGACGCAAACGTGGCGACAAAAATTGCCGATGACATTCAAAGCATTTATACTTTACCTAAAATTAAAGCCGATACCATTGCGCCTATTTTACATTATTTATTATTAGATAAAAAGAATGTAGATGCAAGCATTCAATTGGCTATTATTACTAAAATAGGCGAAGGCAAAGTAGCACAAACTTGTAGCACAGCTATGGCGGCAGCAGCTATTCAATCTTATTCAGAAGAAATAAAATGATAAAGGGGCAGGCTAATCATTTGCGTATTTCGATTCCGGGTAGCAAAAGCGAATCGAATAGAGCCCTTATTATACAAGCCTTTGCAAGCGATCGCATACAAATCGAAAACATTTCAAATTCGGATGATACGCGCGCTTTGATTCAAGCGCTTACGCTAGCTCATGCGAGTTTAAGCTCGAGTTCGCTTTCGAATTCGGGTTCGGGTTCGGGTTCGGGTTCGCTTTCGAGTTTAAGCTCGAGTTCTGATTCGCTTTCGAGTTTAAGTTCGAACTCCGAAATAAAAATAGATTGCGGACATGCCGGCAGTACTTTTCGTTTTTTAACAGCTTATTTTGCAAGCCTAGCAGGTAAAGAAATTATATTAACTGGTTCCGAACAATTACAAAGCAGGCCAATGGCCCCGCTCCTCAAGGCACTCAGAGCTTTAGGCGCAGATATAACTTGTTTAGCCAAAGAAGGTTTTGCGCCGATTCGCATCTGCGGAAAAAAATTAAAAGCAAGCAATCCTATTGAAATAGATAGTAGTTTGAGCTCGCAATATATTTCGGCATTATTATTAATTGGTTCGCAAATGGAAGGCGGTTTAAATTTACACTTAAACCAGAGCCGCGTATCCAATGCCTATATTCAAATGACGATATCTCTGCTAAAGCAAGCAGGAATAATAGTTTCGGACCATCAAGATAATATACATATTGCTGCGCAAAAAATACAATCACATACTTTTTACATCGAACCCGATTGGAGTTCGGCTTCGTATTGGTATGCCATAAAAGCTTTGGGCTATAGCGGAAATATTTTTTTAACCGGTTTGAAAAAAAATAGTACGCAAGGCGATGCTTGTATTGCAAAGCTAATGGAAAACTATGGCGTACAA
>CAIMAP010000181.1 GCA_903838995.1 uncultured bacterium
CTATGTGAAAAATATAATCTAGTTAATGGTTCGTTATAGGAATAGGAATAATCACGCATCCACACTAAACTGTCTGGATAAACAGGCTGATTTTGTTTTACAATAAATTTACCAATGGACTGCTCTAAACCTTTTGAAGCTCTAGCTGCCGCTTTTAAATCAATATAAACTGTTTTGTAAATTAATTTGTTAGGGTCAATTTCAATGCGGCCTTGAATGCGATTATCAGGCGAAAGCAACAACTCATTTAACTTTTCAATGACTGCTTTACTTGAATAATTAATTCTTCTCACTTTGGTCCAATCCACTTTCAACACGGTATCTTCTGTTTGATTAATACCGCCGCCGTATAAAGCCAAATAACATAAAGAATCCCTTACATAATTTACAAACTGACGATATTGTGCATTGGTAATTTCTGTTCGGTCCATCCAAAAACTAGGAATTGAAACCAACTTTTTTCTATTAATCATGGCCATATCCACTTCTTCATCGCTGGCACCTAAATAAAAAGCGCCTCCTTTAATTTCGATGGTATTCGGGTCAGGTTTCCAAACCGCTTTTTTAGGCTTTCTTGCTTGAATAAAAACAAGTGCAAATAGTACTGTTAAAAACAAAAAAGGAAATTTAAACTGCCTTATTGTAAAATTTTTTATCATAATCTAGTTTTAGACCAGCCCTTTTATATTATTTAAAAGGGCGTTTGCTTTTAGTGCTTCAAATTACAAAAAAATATATAAAATACCTGCTTTTGTCTAACCAATTAACTGATAGTCAGGGCTTTTATAAGCTTTGCAAAATAGTAAAATAAATTGGAGGATTTGTTAGAATAAAGCTAAAATATCGTTCAATTCGTCATTTGCAGGTAAACAGGTTTTATTTATACATATATAATATTGATTATCAGGCGAATATTTACCTTTAGTACTTAATAAGCGCAGGTCCTCCTCGGCTGAAAAAATAAGGATTTTATGCGGTTGAAACCTAGATAATACCTTTTTTAAGGAATTGTGAACTTTTGGCCCAACGGCGACAAGTTCAATTGCATCGGCAGCCATCCAACTAAAACATTGCCCCCAATAACTAAATGAACTCGGATATTGAATAATTAGTTTGTGCATTTGATGAATCATTTGCTCCGATTGGCGGATCCAGTTCTCCTTTTCAAAAACATGACCTAGGTAATATAAACTCATACAAACCAGGGCATTTCCACTTGGCTGCGCGCCATCATAGGTATCCTTTTGTCGCACAATTACATCAGTTTGGTATTGCGCCGTGTAATAAAAGAATACCCCCTCCTCATCTAAAAAATGAGTCTGCACATATTCCATCCACTTTTCTGCTTTATGCAAATATTGGGTATCCCCTGTTATTTCTTGCAAATGAATATAGGATTGAATTAAAGCACCATAATCATCTAAAAATGCAAATGATTTTTTTATACCATTGGTATTGGTGTGGAAAAAATGGTCCTGATCAATTTCGGAAAAATTTTTCTCTACCCACACAATTGCATCTATTGCACTTGTTTTGTATTCCTCATCCCCAATAGCAGCATAGGCTTTACACAATGCAGTGATAAGTAAACAATTCCAAG
>CAIMAP010000182.1 GCA_903838995.1 uncultured bacterium
GGGCGTAATGCAACTACTTAATGGCAAATCATTTTCGTTGCAATCTGATAATGATTCTATAGGTTCAAAATAACTTAGGCCCAATTTAATTGCATCTGGTTTACATTTTTGTAAAAAACGATCGTAGAAACCTTTACCATAGCCTACTCTATTGCCTTTGAGATCAAAAGCAAGTAATGGACAAATAATCAAATCGATTGTTTTAGGATCTATTACTTCGCCATCAATTGGTTCTGCTATGCCTAAATTGTTTTTAGCTAATGGGGCATCTGCTTTAAAAAATACCGCATCCATTTGTCCATTTTCAAAATTAGCTTTGGGTATAGCCAAATTAATTTGCGGATAGTTTTTCTGAATGTATTCGATGATCGGATAAGTATTGCATTCGTTTTGCGCAATGATCGGCAAATATATATGAATACATTTAAGTGCAGTTAAATCTATTTTTTTAAACTCCGTTAAAATAGCCTGGTCTAGCAATTCCTTGTCATCAAAAGAAATACTTTTTCTTTTGACTAAATATATTGCTCTTGCCTCAGATTTTAACATTGATTTATTTTACCCGCTCTACATAATCACCATTCCTGGTGTCAATTTTAACTTTATCCCCTTCGTTAATAAACAATGGAACTTTAATTTCGGCCCCGTTAGAAACAGTTGCTGATTTAGTTACATTGGTTGCCGTATCGCCTTTAACAGCAGGTTCGGTATAAGTAACCAATAACTCTACATGGGTAGGCGCTTGGGCTGTAATAGGTTCATCGCTTTCGAATGCAACAATTAAATTCATTCCTTCTGTAACAAATTTTGCTGAATTGCCGAATAAGAACTTTGGAATATTAAATTGTTCGAAAGTTTCATTATCCATTACAACAAAGAAATCTCCATCTTCATATAAATATTGATAATCTTTTGTTTCTACTCTACAAATTTCTACTTCTTCATCTGTACGAAAACGATATTCTACCAGTTTACCTGTTTTAACATTTCTCATTCTCGCTTGATAAAATGCACGCAAATTTCCGGGTGTACGGTGAATGATTTCTTCTACCGCAATTAAATTACCATTGAATCTAATGATTGATCCGTTTTTTATTTCTGACGCTTTTGCCATAATCTTTTTTTATTTTGATTTACTAAATATTATTTATGCTTATAGTCTGCGATTAATATTTGCTTATTGCAAAATGAATATTCGTGTGCTTGATTAGAGGACACAAAAATAGTTCTATTACCTAGCATAGTATCTACTAAGTTTAAATACCATTGCGTGCCTTGTTCGTCTAAGTTGGTGGTAGGTTCATCCAGTAGAATGCAATCTACATCACTGTATAAGGCCAATGCAAGTTTTACTCTTTGTTTCATGCCAGACGAAAAATACCTTATTTCTTTGTTCGTTGCTTTGCTTAAACCGATTAAGTTGATTAAATCTTCTGCTGTATGAAAGCCTAATTTTTTTTTAAAGGAAAAATGAAATTTAATTAATTCCAACAAGGTCATTTCTTCCGGAAGTTCTAAATAGGGAGCTGCAATGGTAATTTGTGAAAAAAAAGATTCGATGGCTATGGCAGAATTATTTTTACTGAAATGAATTGCTCCCTCATTAGGACTCAGTACTCCAGAAATTACTTGTAATAAAGTTGATTTTCCAGAACCATTTGGACCAATAATGGCAACGCGGTCTGCTGGATTTGATGTAAAGTCTATGCCTTTGAAAATCCAATCTCTATTGAATTTTTTACCAAGCCCACTTAATTCGATTCTCATACATTTCGACCTATGCCTTTCATAATACCCTCTTTAGAGTTTTTAACGAAAGTTAAAATTTGATCTTTAATTGGAGAAGGAGGTATTTCTGATTCGATTTGTGCTAAAGCATTCGATGTACTTAAACCTCTAACAAATAAAATTCTATAGATATCTTCTATTTGGCGAATGTTGTTTTCTGTAAATCCTCTTCTTCTTAAGCCAACAGAATTAATACCAACATAACTGATGGGTTCTCTCGCTGCTTTAGTGAAAGGAGGAACATTTTTTCTGACCAATGTGCCACCTGCAACAAAACTATGTGCGCCTATGGTTAAAAATTGTCCAACAGCGGCCATGCCTTCTAATATTGCGTAATCCTCTATGGTTACGTGTCCTGCTAAGTTTACGCTGTTTGCTAAAATAATATTGTCGCCTAAAATACAATCATGGGCAACATGGGCATAAGCCATAATTAAACAATTTTTTCCGACAACCGTTTTATATTTTTCGGTAGTGCCTCTATTAATCGAAACAAATTCTCTGATAGTGGTATTGTCGCCAATCTCTGCCGTAGTATTTTCGCCGTTATATTTTAAGTCTTGTGGAATAGCAGAAATTACTGCCCCGGGAAAAATTTTACAATTCTTACCAATTCTGGCACCTTCCATAATAGTTACATTGGATCCTATCCAAGTACCATCGCCAATGATTACATTTTTTTGAATAGAAACAAATGGATCGATGGTGACATTTTCGCCAATGATTGCTTCTGGATGAATATAGGTAAGGGATTGATTCATGTTGCTAATTTAACTTCTTCTTACTATTTGTGCCATTAATTCTGCTTCCATTACAATTTTATCACCAACAAATGCAATTCCTTTCATTTGACAAATTCCCCTACGAATAGGAGCCGTTAAATCACATCTGAAAAGAATAGTATCGCCTGGTACAACTTTATCTTTGAATCTTGCATTTTCAATTTTCATAAAATAAGTCCAATAATTTTCTGGATCTGGAACAGTATTTAAAACTAAAATTCCGCCCGTTTGCGCCATTGCTTCAACTTGTAAAACGCCTGGCATTACTGGGTTTCCTGGAAAGTGTCCTTTAAAGAACTCTTCGTTCATGGTTACATTTTTTACACCCACCACATGCTTAGAAGACAACTCAATAATTTTGTCGATTAATAAAAATGGTTGACGGTGTGGTAAAATATTCATGATGCCTATTGTGTCATAAATTGGAGGCACATTAGGATTATAAACTGGAATATTTTTTTTCGCTTTATCTTTTTTGATTAATGCTTTGATTTTTTTAGCAAATGCAACATTGGCTGCATGTCCAGGTCTTGCGGCCATCACATGCCCTTTTAATGGCATTCCAATTAAAGCTAAATCGCCAATTACATCTAATAATTTATGTCGAGCAGGTTCGTTTTGATGACGCAACTCTACATTGTTTAAAATTCCTTCTCTGGCAACTGCAATTTTATCTCGATTAAATAATTTAGCAAGATGATCTAATTCTTCTTCGCTTATCACTTTATCAACTACTACAATTGCATTATTTAAATCTCCGCCTTTAATTAAATTATTTTTTAAAAGCATTTCTAATTCGTGCAAGAAACAAAATGTTCTGCAAGAAGCAATTTCTTTTTTAAATTGTGCAATACCCGACAAACCCGCATGCTGACTGCCTAATACAGGTGAGTTATAATCTACCATTACCGTAATGCGATAGTCATCGATGTATGGCATAGCAACCATTTCTACTTGACGATCAGATTCTGAATAAGTGATATTGGAAGGAATTACAAAATATTCTCTATCTGCATCCTGAATTTCGAAACCAACTTTTTCGAGCTCTTCTATAAAAATAATAGAGCTGCCATCCATAATAGGAGTTTCGGGTGCATCGATTTCAATTAAAATATTGTCGAGTTCTAAACCGGCTAATGCAGCCAAGGTGTGCTCTACAGTAGAAACACTTGCTCCGTTTTGTGTAATTGTAGTTCCTCTAGAAGTATCCGTTACATTATCTACATCGGCATCAATAATTGGAGAACCCGGTAAATCGATGCGTTGAAATTTAAACCCATGATTTTCTGGCGCAGGCTTAAAAGTCATGGTCACTTCTTTACCCGTATGTAAACCAACTCCTTTTACAGTTACAGGAGCTTTAATGGTAGTTTGTTTTAGATTCATTAGCAAGGATTATTCCCGCAAATGTATCTAGAAACTGCCTTTATACAAAATGTTTGAACGATTAAATTATGAACCCTTTTGCTTGAGTTGCTGTTCAAGCTCCTCAATGCGTTTTTCAAGCTCTGGAAGCCTGCGATAAACAGCTTGATTTTTTAAAGAATCGCGGAAAATTGCTAGTGGAGAACCTCCCCATTGCTTGTTTTCGAGGGTTACGGTTTTGGTTATACCAGATTGAGCCGCTATTTGAGAGCCTTTGGCAACATGAATATGGCCTGCAACACCAACCTGACCGCCCAATACCACATTTTCGGCAATATGCGTACTGCCGGAAATACCCGTTTGAGAAGCGATTACTGTGTTTTTACCAATTTCTACATTATGTGCTATTTGAATTAAGTTATCGAGCTTTACCCCTGCACGAATAATGGTAGAACCCATGGTTGCACGATCAATGCTGGTATTGGATCCGATTTCAACTAAATCTTCAATGATCACATTTCCAATTTGAGCAATTTTTTGATATGTGCCGTCGGCTTGCGGTGCAAAACCAAAACCATCACTACCAATTACCGCTCCAGCATGAATAATCACACCCTTACCAATTACACAATCTGAATATATTTTGACCCCTGCAAAAAGAGTAGTATCATCTGCAATGGTTACATTATCTCCAACAAAAACTTGCGGATATAATTTTACATTATTTCCAATCGTTACGTTATTTCCAATATATGCAAAGGCGCCAACATAGCAATTAGCGCCCATTGTAGCCGATTCACTTATAAAACTAGGTTGTTCGATTCCTGATTTATGTAATTTGATGGTATTATATTTATCAAGCAAAACCGAAAAAGCAGTGTACGCATTGTCTACTTTTATAAGTGTAGCCTTAACTGTTTTTTCTAACTTTAAAGATTTATTAACGATCACTATTGATGCTTGCGTATCATAAAGAAAATGTTCGTATTTAGGATTAGAAAGAAAAGATAGGGTTCCCTTTTCTCCTTCCTCGATTTTAGACAACGCATTAACCACCTCGGCTGGATTTCCATCCAACTCGCCTTGAAGCATTAAACAAATTTCTTGAGCGGTAAATTGCATGATACAAAGTTAAAATTATCCATTAAAGTTACAAATCTGAATAGCAGGAATATTATTTAGGATAACAAATAAAATATTTTTCAACTGTTTTACTCAAAGCAGATAAATTTAAATTATCTGAGGCATCTGCAATATCAATTAGGCCTTTAGATTTTGTTAAGATATTTATTTTACCTACCTCCATGTTGTAGGCATTGTTGGTAATCTTTCCCGAAAAAACAAAATAATCTTGCTCTTCAGAAGTAAGTGGAAACGAAATAGTTAATTTGTCTTTATGCGCTTGAATGCTTTTTTGCGTAAATGCTTCGTTTTGCATTTCGATCGTAAATAATTTTCGGTCGATTAATAGTTTACAAAGTTTAGCTAAAATGGGGTCTTCGTGTTCGGCCCATACTTTAATAGCAGAAAACAAATCACTATCATCTAATTTCATAAATGCATCGAGATATAACTCGTTTTCATAAAATGCTTCGGTACTGATTTTGTTTGCTAATAGGAGATTAAACGAAGGGCTTGCAAATAGCGGAACGCCTTTGTTTGCAATAGCTTTAGCACGTTGAAATATTTTAACTAATAATTGTTCTGCTGCAATTACCGTTTTATGAAGATACACTTGCCAATACATTAATCTACGAGAAATTAAAAACTTCTCAATAGAATAAATTCCTTTTTCTTCTACAACTAATTCATCATTCACAACATGTAACATTTTTAAAATACGATCGAACCCTATTACTCCTTCCGAAACACCTGTATAAAAACTATCTCTATTTAAATAGTCTAATCTGTCCATATCTAATTGACTAGACACTAATTGATGTAAAAATTTCTTTTCGTATTTATTTTCAAAAATGGCAATGGCTAAACTTAATTTGCCATTAAAATCTTTATTTAAACGATGCATAATTAAAACAGACAATGCTTCGTGCTGCACTCCAGGAACAATGCAGCTTTCTAATGCATGTGAGAATGGACCGTGTCCAATATCATGTAACAAAATAGCGATGGTTACCGCCTCGGCTTCTTCTTCTGTAATAGCAATCCCTTTATTTTTCAAAGTTTCGAGCGCAATACCCATTAAATGCATGGCTCCTAAGGCGTGATGAAACCGAGTATGTAATGCCCCAGGATATACTAAATGGGTTAATCCCAGCTGTTTAATATTTCTTAAACGTTGAAAATAAGGGTGTTCTATCAAATCAAAAACGGTTTCGTAAGCAATACTCACAAAGCCATAAACGGGGTCGTTAAATAATTTCTTCTTGTTCAATGGAATTAGGATAATAAAATGATGGTAAAGTTGTTAAATTTAACAATAAGAAAAAAGAAAGATGCAAGATACGATGATATTATGGGCAGATGATGAAATTGACCTTTTAAAGCCCCATATTTTATTTTTAAATGAAAAAGGATACCAGGTAAAAACAGTTACTAATGGCGCAGATGCAATAGATTTAATTAAATCTAATTATTTCGATTTGGTTTTTTTAGATGAGAATATGCCTGGTTTAACTGGCTTAGAAACACTGGTTGAAATAAAAAATTTCAATTCCGAAATTCCCGTTGTACTCATAACCAAAAACGAAGAAGAATATTTAATGGAAGAGGCAATTGGTAAAAAAATTGCAGACTACTTAATAAAACCCGTTAACCCGAAACAAATCTTATTAACGATCAAAAAAATTCTTGATAATAAAAGATTAATTACAGAAAAAACGGCCTCTGCTTACCAACAAGAATTTAGAAATTTAGGAAGCCAACTCAACGATGTACAAAACATAGAGGAATGGATGGATGCTTATCGTAAGCTTGTATACTGGGAACTAGCACTTGAACAATTAGAAGATGCAGGGATGCACGAGATTTTAACATTACAAAAATCTGAAGCTAACGCCTTGTTTTCGAAATTTGTAGAGAAAAATTATTTGTCTTGGTTACAACAACCCGATAAAGCGCCCATGCTTTCGCATAGTGTTTTAAGAAAAAAAGTGTTCCCGAATTTATCAGAAACACAGCCTACCTTCTTTGTTTTAATTGATAATTTAA
>CAIMAP010000183.1 GCA_903838995.1 uncultured bacterium
CGTCCGCGCGACATATACGCGCTGCGGCGCTCGGTAATCGGGCTGGAAGTAGCGACTTGGGAAGTCGATATGGGACCCCGCGGCCTGGGCCATGTCTGGAGATGCAATAGTTAAATGAGGCAAGTTTAAGCTTTTGATATAAGGAACAAAAATAACCGATGCGTCTAAGTGATCTACCGGAATGTCGAAAAATCCTTGTATTTGTGCTGCGTGTAAGTCCATAGTCATTACTCTATGCGCACCAGCAACCGTTAACATATTTGCAACTAATCTTGAACCAATAGAAACCCTAGGTTTATCTTTACGATCTTGGCGAGCCAAACCGAAATAAGGAATTACTGCAATTATATAATGCGCAGATGCTCTTTTAGCGGCATCTATCATTAATAATAGCTCCATCAGGTTATCTGAAGGGGCAAAAGTTGATTGAATTAAAAAAAGATCACAACCGCGAATCGACTCGTTGAATGAAGGTTGAATTTCGCCGTCACTGAACTTGCTAAGGGTTAAATCGCCTAGCGGTGTGCCATTTGCAATTGCAATATTTTGGGCTAAGTCTGCCGAAGCAGAACCTGCAAAAAGCTTGATTTGATTGAATTGTTGTGGCATAATCTTGTTTAAAAAAAAGGGTTGCGTTTATTTTTTGCAGCGCAACCCTTTTAATGCTTGTTGTCCGACTAGGGCTCGAACCTAGACTCTTCTGGACCAAAACCAGACGTGTTGCCAGTTACACTATCGGACAATCTTTGCAAATAGCTTTTATTTGCGGTTTGCAAATGTAGAAAAGTTGCGTTGAAGGTGCAAGTCTAATTGAAAATAATTTTTTAATCGACAAAAAAAGGCTTTACAATTCAAAAAAATAACATCCATGAAAATAAATTACTATTTTCGACGCTAATAAATCATCAATAAACATCAGTAAAATAATATATGTTCAACTTCAAACAATTAAACAATGTATTTGGATGGCTCGTATTTGCCATCGCTACCATTACTTACGCGCTCACCATGGAGCCAACAGCAAGTTATTGGGATTGCGGAGAATTTATTTCTGCTGCTTATAAACTACAAGTTGTGCATCCGCCTGGAGCACCGATGTTTTTATTATTAGAAAGATTGTTTGCCATACTTGCTGGAAGCAATATTTCGAATGTCGCTTTCTTTACCAATTTAGGTTCTGCATTGTCTAGCTCATTTACCATTTTATTTTTATTCTGGTCAATTACTATGTTGGCATCTAAATTAGTAGATGAAAACAAAGACAACTATTCTTTAACTAGTAAAATTTTAATTATTGGTTCGGGGGTGGTTGGTGCATTGGCTTATACATTCTCCGATACTTTTTGGTTTTCTGCAGTAGAAACAGAAGTGTATGCGATGTCATCTTTATGTACCGCTGTTGTATTTTGGGCAATTTTAAAATGGGAAAACATTGCAGATGAAAAACATGCTGATCGTTGGATCGTATTGATTTCATTGATTGTTGGACTTTCGATTGGTGTACATTTACTGAATTTATTAGCTATTCCTGCGATTGCTTTTGTATATTATTTCAAACGTTTTAAAACTAGTTCTAAAGGAATTATTTATACTGCAATTGTATCGATTGCCATTTTAGGATTTATACAATTCGGAATTATACCAGGAGTAATTTCTATCGCTGCAAAATTTGATTTACTATTTGTAAATAGTTTTGGGATGCCATTTTGGAGCGGTGCAATGGTTTGGTTTGTGTTATTAATTGCAGGCATAGTTTGGGCTACTCAATACAGTATTAAAAAAGCAAACGTGGTATTACATACCGCTATGATGTGCTTCACTGCAGTACTCATTGGCTATTCGTCTTACACGATGATTCCAATTAGAGCTAAAGCAGATCCTAATATCAACATGTATGCAAATGATAATATTTTTAATCTTTTGTCTTACATCAATCGTGAACAATATGGCGAAACACCTTTATTAACTGGTCAGTTTTTTACTGCTAAACTTTCTGATGAAAAAGAAGGTGCTATGCAATATCAAAAATCAGAAGATAAATATGTAGAAACCGTTCGCAAAACGGTTCCAATTTGGGAAGAAGCACAGTCGGGATTTTTTCCGCGCATGTGGAGTAACCAAGCAAACCATATTCAGTTTTATCAATCTTGGGCTAAATTAAAATCCACTACTAAAAAACCAAGTTTCTCCGAAAACATGGGATTCTTTGTAAGCTACCAAATGGGTCACATGTATTGGAGATATTTTATGTGGAACTTTACCGGTCGCCAAAACGATATACAAGGACATGGTAACATGACCGATGGTAATTGGATTAGTGGTATCAAAGCTTTAGATGAATATCGCTTAGGCCCACAAACAAATTTGCCAACCTACTTGGC
>CAIMAP010000184.1 GCA_903838995.1 uncultured bacterium
AAGAAATGCATAACATGACCGCACCAATAAATAACCAAAATTCTCTCGAATAGGTTTCTTCGTCTTTTTGCGTTCTCGGAAAATGTTTCCAATTTTTAATTAATAAATAAGATCCAATTCCTAAGAAAACCAAAATATAAATAACCAATTGGCCCGACATGCCAAGGTCTGTAAATGCGTGTACCGAGGCATTTCCAAGAATGCCGCTTCTAGTTAAAAAGGAAGCATATAAAACCAATACATAACTTATGAAGACTAAAAATAAAGCGGTAAAATAAGAATGCCCGCTATGCTTATAAGCTAGCATTACATGCACGCCTGCAATTAAAGTTAGCCAAGGAATTAAAGAAGCGTTTTCTACCGGATCCCAAGCCCAAAAACCACCAAAATTTAAAGCCTCATAAGCCCAAAAAGAACCCATGATAATACCTGTACCTAAAATCATTACCGCAAACAAAGCCCATGGCAATGCAGGTTTCATCCATTCATCGTATTTCTTTTGCCAAACACCAGCAAGTGCAAAAGCAAATGGCACTACCATTGAAGCAAATCCTAAAAACAAGGTTGGCGGATGAATGACCATCCAATAATTTTGTAATAATGGATTTAATCCATTACCATCTTTAATTAAAGATAAATAATCGGCTCTTTGAAAAATGGGTGCTTGCAAGGCATCGCGTAGTAAAATAAATGGATTAGAACCAATCACATGTCCAAGAATTTCTACACCTAATAACATAGACATAATTAAAACTTGTGAAAGCATGACAATGGCTATAACCGAAGGTTCCCATTTTCTTGCAAAAAAACGAAGCACCAATGCTAAACACATTTGCCAAAATGACCACAATAAAAAACTTCCCTCTTGGCCTTCCCAGAAACAAGAAATTATGTATTTAGTTGGCAAAGTGGTGCTCGAATGAGCCCAAGCATAATGATATTCGAAATAATGATTACCGATAATAACCGCTAAACTTACTATAATGCCAATGATGGCTATGGCATGCACATACAAAGCGGTTCGCGCAATTTTTAACCACGAATTTTCGGCAGTTTTGGCTGCAAAAAAATAAGCAATTGTGGTAAGTAATGCACTTGAAAAAGCCAAGACCACTGCAAAATTACCAGCTATACCGGGTAACAAATGTTCCCCTAAAAATTTAATTTCCATGAATTTATTTTGAAAGAATAGGATATGCTATGATGATTGCGCTTTGAACTCTTTAGTCTCTACTTTGTCGTTCGTGTATTTTGAAGGGCACTTCATTAAAATTTTGGATGCATGAAATGCTTCATCTTGCATTTTGCCAATTAACACAATCTGTTCAGATTTTTCGAAGTCTTGTGGTTTGGTACCAGCGTAAATAACTTTACACTCTTCTCCTTGTTGGTCTTTCACATAAAAAGAAAAATAATTGGCGTCTTGAATTGGATTATATACCATTTCTTTTTCTTTCTGTAATTTACCAACTACATGAATTTCTTTATTGGTTTGTTTTGATTCTGCAAAACTTGCATAAGAACTAGAATCGGAGAAAGTACTCACGATAGCTGCTATGGCAATGGCGATTACTAAAATGCCTATTAAATGGGTCTTTTTCATTTGTTGATTTAAATCACTCAAAATTAAGCATAAAAACCGATTTTAAGCAATATTTTAGCTATTTCTTTCGCCTATTTGCTGACGCCACATGGCATAATATAAGCCCTTTAAAGCCAACAAATCTTCGTGTTTGCCTTCTTCAATAACCAAGCCTTTTTCTAATACAACAATTTTATCGGCATGCATAATAGTAGATAATCGATGGGCAATCATAATGGTAATATGTTGTTCACCATGGGCAATTTTTTTAATGGTGTCGTTGATTTCTTCTTCTGTTAAAGAATCGAGTGCCGAGGTGGCTTCGTCGAAGACCAATAAATTAGGTTTACGGAGCAATGCCCTAGCAATCGATAAACGCTGCTTCTCCCCTCCCGAAACTTTTACACCGCCTTCGCCAATAACAGTATCCAATCCTTTATCGGCGCGAGCCAATAAGTTTTGACAAGCTGCTTTTTCGAGCACTTCCATACACTGCGCATCCGAAGCACCTGGATTCACAAACAACAAATTTTCGCGAATACTACCGGCAAACAACTGGGTGTCTTGGGTAACAAATCCTATTTTTTCTCTTAAGGTATCTAAATCAATTTCGTTTTCGGGAACTTCGTTGTACCTAATTTGTCCAGATTGAGGGCGATACAATCCAACTAATAATTTAACTAATGTTGTTTTTCCAGATCCAGAAGGACCAACAAAAGCAACCGTTTGACCGGCATTTACTTCGAAACTAATTTCTTGTATTGCTTTAGTTTTAGCAGACTGATGTTGAAAAGAAACTTTATCGAAGGTTAATTTTGTTACCGTGGTAATTGTTTTTGGATGTGCAGGCTTAGGCTCTTTTGGCATTTCCATAATGGCTTTAAAATTAGCTAAAGAAACCTCTGCCTCTCTGAAAGTATTAATTACATTGCCTAATTCTTGTAATGGGCCAAAAATAAAGAAAGAATAAAACATCAAAGAAAACATTTGACCAATCGAAATTTCTTTTTGAAAAATTAAATACAACATGATAAACATGATACAGGTTCTTAAGAAATTAACCGCAGTACCTTGAATAAAACTTAAACTCCTGATGTATTTTACTTTTCTTAATTCTAAGCCTAAGATTTTTTCGGTTGTGTTATTGAGTCTCTTTATTTCTTGCTTTACCAATCCTAAAGATTTTACTAATTCTATATTGCGCAATGATTCGGTGGTAGAACCTGCCAATGCAGTGGTTTCGCCTACAATTACCTTTTGAATTTTTTTAATTCTTTTACTCAGTACCGAACTTAAAATACCTAGCAAAGGTACGACTGCTAAAAACACAGGCGCTATAAGCCAATGTACTCTAACTGCGTACACCATTACAAAAACAATTCCGATAAAAGAGGTAAATAAAGTATTGACAAAAGAAGCGATCAGCTTTTCGACATCGGTTCTTACTTTTTGTAAAATGCCTAATGTTTCGCCACTGCGTTGATCTTCAAATTGTGCATAAGATAAGCCTAAGGAATGCTCTAACCCATCCGAGTACATTTGCGCGCCAAGTTTCTGGGTAATTACATTCACGAAGTAATCCTGAAAATTTTTGGCAATTCTAGAAACAAAAGCAACACTAATAGTACCACATAATAAAAATCCTACGCCTCTGATATATTGCTCTTTTGTTAGCTCGGAAAATTTACTGGCATAATTATCAATGATATAACGAAACAACAAAGGGTCTAACAACGAAAAACCTTGGTTGATAGCAGCTAAAAACAAAGCTAAAGCGCCTAATTTCCAATAGTTTTTTAAATAGGGATATAGAATTTTCATGATTTAATGAAAGGAAAGATGTTTAAACATCAAATGTACAAAAATAGCTGTAGAAATAGGCTATTTCGGTTTTATTAAATAAATTCTATTTTTGGATAAATGAAAAAAATAATATTGGCTTTGGGCATGCTTTTGAATTTTAGCATACTTCAGGCTCAGGTTTTAATTAAAATGGAAATGGATGAAGCAGTTATTGCTGCTAGAAAATTCCCATGGGCTATTCAACTTATTGCGAATCAGGTGAGTGTGATAAGTGCAAAAGAAATTGCGCAAGCAAACCAAGCAAACACAGCAGATTTACTACAAAATTCAGGTCAAGTATTAGTACAAAAAAGTCAACAAGGTGGCGGAAGCCCTATTATGAGAGGCTTTGAAGCAAATAAAATTTTATTAGTAGTAGATGGCGTTCGCATGAACAATGCCATTTATCGTGCTGGCCATTTACAAAATAGCATTACCATAAATCAATTCAGTTTAGAAAAAATAGAAATTGTAAACGGTCCTGGATCTGTATTATATGGAAGCGATGCATTAGGTGGTGTGATTCATTTCTACACAAAATCACCCGAATTTTCGAATAGTAAAAAAATATTGGTGAAAGGCAATGTGGCTAGCAGGTACGCAAGCACCAACAACGAAATAACCAATCAAGTTTCTTTAAGTGTGGCTAATAATAAATGGGGCTCTTATACTTCTTATACACAGTCTGCATTTGGAGATTTACGACAGGGAGCCAATAGATCTGATGCCATGGGCGATTTAGGTAAAAGGAACTTTTACCAAGGACGCATCAATGGCAAAGACACCATGCTAGTGAATGATAATCCAAATATCCAAAAAGGAAGTGCATATCAACAATACGATTTGATTCAAAAAGTAGTTTGGAAACAAAACAAAAATGTGAGTCACGTGGTAAATTTTCAATTATCTAATAGCACTAATGTGCCTCGTTATGATCGATTAACGGAAACAAATAGTGCTGGTGTATTTAAAAGCGCAGAATGGTATTATGGCCCACAAAATAGATTGTTATTATCTTACCAAGCACAACTAAAACATGGTAAGTTTTATGACCAAGGAAATATCACACTATCGCATCAAGCCATTGAAGAAAGCAGACACAATCGCGGCTGGAATAAAACGAGCTTAAACCATCGCGTCGAAAATGTAACGGTTAATGCTATCAATTTGGATTTTGAAAAACAATACAAACATCGCATGATTCGTTATGGATTAGAAAGTAATTTCAACGAAGTAACATCTACCGCAAATGCCGAAAATATAATTACAGGAAGCCGAAGCGCTTTAGATACGCGCTATCCAGACGGTGGCTCAAGCACAAGCTCGCATGCGATTTACCTTTCGGAAGAAATAACATTTGGTAAATTAGCAATATATGAAGAAGTAAGATATACCAATTCGCAGCTTCGCGCCACTTTCAACGACCAAACATTTTTCCCATTTCCATTTAAAGAAATTGTGCAAAACAATCATAGTTTAGTAGCAGATGTAAGTGCATGTTATCGCACAAACAATAATTGGAAATTTAGCTTATTATTATCTTCTGGTTTTAGAACGCCTAACCTAGATGACTTAGCTAAGGTGTTTGAATCTACTAAAGGTGATACCATTGGAAATAATTCAAGCATAGGCACTTTAATTGTGCCAAATAAAGATTTAAAACCAGAATTTGCTAATAATTATGAAATAGGATTAAGTAAAAAATGGTCAGTAGCCCAATTCAAAGTAAATACTTTCTTTACAGATTTAACCAATGCCATTGTAACACAAAACAGTACTTTTGATGGAAATGAATTTATTCCGTATGGCGATACTCTATGCAGAGTTCAAAAAAATGTAAATGCTGGAAAAGCATATATATATGGCGTTTCGGCAAATATCGAACATCAATTAAATGCTGGATTTAGTTTTGCTGCAAATGTTAATTATACCAAAGGCATGATTAGTAGTAATTCGCCTGCTAGCCCTTTAGATCATATTGCTCCGATTTATGGTAAAGCAAGTTTAAACTACGATCACCAAAACTGGTCTGCTAGTTTTTATACCCTATTTAATGGTGCAAAAAAATTAAAAGATTATAATGTTGCTGGAGAAGATAATTTAATTTATGCTACTGCAAACGGTTTACCAGCTTGGCATACGCTTAATCTAAGAGCAAACTATAATGTAAATAAAAACATAGATTTGCAAATGGCAATAGAAAATATTACCGATAAAAATTACCGTGTATTTGGTTCAGGAATTTCTGCATCGGGCAGAAATGTATTATTTGCTATTAAAGGAAATTTTTAATTTAGCGGATTATAATAAAAAAAGGCGCCTCGAGAAGCGCCTTTTTTTATGCATTTTGTTTTGCTGCAATTATTTCTTGATAGGCTGCATCCCAAAGCTGTATGCGCATTTCAAGCGACTCGATTACGGATTTTGTTAATGTTATCCATTTATATTGGTCATCGCCACATAATTGATCGGTCATGGCTATGGCTAAATGACTGTGGTGATCTCCATCTATTTCAATATGTCTTTCTAAATAATATTTAAAAATTTCGGCTTTTTGAGATTCTTCTACCGAAAAATTATTAACCATACTTAAAAACATAGCTGGAATTAAATCTTCGCGACC
>CAIMAP010000185.1 GCA_903838995.1 uncultured bacterium
CATTCAAGAAATTGTAGATTATACAACTTCCAAAACAACATACCCTCATTATAGTATTAAAGAAAATTATCATTTTGGTGCTTATGCAAAAACCAGTCCTGATTTAATTTCTTTTATGAAAAAATTTCAGCAAGCAACAGGCATTTTATTGGATCCAGTTTATACGGCCAAGGCTTTATTTGCGGTGTACGACCTCATTCAACAAGCAATAATTCAACCGAGAGAAAAAGTCTTATTTATTCATACGGGTGGCTTAATTGGCAACCTGGGCATGAAAGACAAGCTACAATAAACACCTATTTTTACTGATTAGATCAGCTAATTCAGAAGCAATATCTTTGTTAAACTAACAATAAAGTAAAAAGTACCAAATCTGACTTTATAATTTCAAAAGCAGGAAATTGCTGCTTTTATCATTATTTTTGAAAAAAACATCAATTATGAATAGCACACAAATTAAGCCATCAGATGTACAAGCCACATTGAGTAAACACATTTTAGCCGATGGTTACGATATGGTTTTTGACATGGAAAAAAGCAATGGCGTATGGATGTACGACAGTAAAAACGACAAAAAATATTTAGACTTTTTTACTTGCTTTGCTTCGGTACCACTTGGTTATAATCATCCAAAAATGATTGGTGATGAGCAATTCAAAAAAGATTTGATGTTGGCTGCATTAACTAATCCATCTAATTCGGATATTTATACTACGCAATATGCACACTTTGTAGAAACCTTTGGCAGAGTGGGTATTCCAAGCTATTTACCCAATGCTTTTTTTATTGCAGGTGGTTCTTTAGCCATTGAAAATGCTTTAAAAGTGGCGATGGATTGGAAAGTACAAAAGAACTTTCAAAAAGGACATAAAGAAGAAAAAGGATTCAAAATTCTTCATTTCGAACAAGCATTTCATGGTCGCTCGGGTTATACTTTGAGCTTAACCAATACCTTACCAGATAAAACCAAATGGTTTGCAAAATTTGATTGGCCTAGGGTAAGCAATCCTAAAATTAAATTTCCATTAACGCCCGAAAGCATTGCAGATGTTGAGCAAAGAGAAGCAATAAGCATTGCACAAATTAAACAAGCATTTCAAGATAACACAGACGAAATTTGTGCTATTATCATTGAACCCATTCAATCAGAAGGTGGCGATAATCATTTCCGTCAAGAATTTTTAGAAAAATTAAGAGTTTTAGCAGACGAAAACGATTGCTTTTTAATTTACGATGAAGTACAAACAGGTGTTGGACTATCGGGTAAGTTTTGGGCACACGAACATTTTGGAACTAATGCAAGACCAGATATTTTAGCCTTTGGTAAGAAAATGCAAGTTTGCGGAATTTTAGCCGGTAATAAAGTAGATGAAATTGAAACGAATGTATTCAGAGTTTCATCTCGAATCAATTCTACTTGGGGCGGAAACCTAGTAGATATGGTACGTTCGGCTAAAGTAATGGAAATTATTGAAGAAGATCATTTATTGGCAAATGCAGCATCAACAGGAGCTTACTTGCAAGATAGTTTGCATCAAATTGCTGCTAAACACGAAGTTGTTTCGAATGTAAGAGGTAAAGGATTAATTACCGCATTTGATTTTCCAAGCAAAGAAATAAGAGATAATTTTTTAAATAAAGGAATGGAAAATAATGTGATGTTTTTAGGCTGTGGCCACCAAACTATTCGTTTTAGACCCGCTTTGACCATGGAAAAACAACACATCGATCAAGGAATGGAAATACTTGAAAAAATCATTTCAAAATTCTAATATTGTAAGAAAAAAATCAATGAAAAATATTTCAGTAATAGGTTCGGGAACAATGGGTAATGGTATTGCCCATACTTTTGCACAAAATAATTATGCAGTTGCTTTAATTGATATTAATCCAGAGGCATTAGCTAGAGCATTAGCCACCATTGCTAAAAACCTCGACCGTATGGTGAGTAAAGGCAGTATCAGCGATGAAATTAAGGCGCAAACACTCGCAAACATTACTACCTATACTTCTTTGGCAGAAGGCGTTAAAAATGCCGATTTAATTATTGAAGCTGCTACAGAAAACCCCACTATTAAAAAGAAAATTTTTGAAGATTTATCAGCATTAGCGGCGCCTCATGCTATATTAGCAACCAATACTTCTTCTATTTCTATTACCGAAATTGCAGCTGTTACTACTCGTCCTGCTTTAGTAATTGGTATGCATTTTATGAATCCGGTTCCAATTATGAAACTGGTTGAAGTAATTAAAGGTTACCAAACTTCGCAAGCAGTTTGCGATACCATTATGGAATTGTCTATCAAAATTGGTAAAACACCAACATTGGTAAATGACTATCCAGGTTTTATTGCCAACCGTATTTTAATGCCCATGATCAACGAAGCCATCTATTCTTTATTTGAAGGAATTGCTGGTGTTGAAGAAATTGATACCGTGATGAAATTAGGCATGTCTCATCCTATGGGACCGCTTCAATTAGCCGATTTTATTGGTCTTGATGTTTGCTTAGCCATATTAAATGTTTTACATGATGGTTTTGGAAATCCAAAATATGCACCTTGTCCATTATTAGTAAAAATGGTTACCGCTGGCGATTTAGGCGTAAAATCTGGTAAAGGTTTTTATGATTATGCAGCAGGAATGAAAGACGCAAAAGTGGCGGCTAATTTCTTGAAATAATTTTTAATCAGCATTTGTAAATTAGCACCAGAAATTACATTCTTTCAGGAACAGCAATTCCTAAAATTGCAAATGATTTACGAATTACTTTAGCGGTATTCACACATAGCATTAAACGAAAATCTTGTAATTCGGTATCCGCTAATTGACTAATAGGATCATCATGATAAAATTTATTAAAAGCCTTTGCTAATTCATAAACATAATTAGCAATAATAGCAGGGCTATAGCTTTCAGCAGCCATTGCAATTTGTTCTTCGAATTTATTCAATTCTAAAATAAGGGCTAATTCATTTTTATTAATGCTAGTCACATTACATTTTTCGGGAATACTTCTATTTACTTTTCTTAATATAGATTGAATTCTAGCATAAGAATATTGAATAAAAGGCCCTGTGTTACCTTGTAAATCAATAGATTCGGATGGGTCAAACAATAAGCGTTTTTTAGGATCTACTTTTAATAAGAAATATTTTAAGGCACCTAAACCAATTGTTTCGTATAACTGTGTTTTTTCTGCTGCTGGAAAATCATTTATTTTTCCGAGTGCTTCGGTTTGTGCTTGCGCAGATTGAATCATTTCTGCAATTAAATCGTCGGCATCTACTACGGTTCCTTCTCTTGATTTCATTTTGCCACTTGGTAAATCAACCATACCATAAGATAAATGGTAAAGTCCTTTAGCCCAGTCGAAGCCTAGCTTTTGTAAAATCAACAATAATACCTTGAAATGGTAATCTTGTTCGTTACCTACTACATAAATAGAACGTTTCATGCCAAAATCGGCATGTTTTAAGGCCGCTGTGCCCAAATCTTGCGTAATATACACAGAAGTGCCATCGCCCCTTAAAACAAGCTTGTGATCGAGGCCTTCGGCCGTTAAATCAATCCAAACAGAATGATCTGCTTTTTGGTAAAAAACTCCTTTTGCTATACCCTGTTCTATAATATCTTTTCCTAATAAATAGGTATTGGATTCGTAATAATATTTATCAAAATTAACGCCCATAGATTGATAGGTTTTTTCAAACCCAGCATAAACCCATGCATTCATTTTTTCCCATAGCGCAATTGTTGCTGGGTCTTTTTCTTCCCATTTAAGCAACATGGCTTGTGCTTGTAAAATAATAGGTGCTTGTTTTTTGGCATCATCTTCCGAAAGACCCGAATTCATTAAAGTTTGAATTTCTGATTTATAGTGTTTATCAAACTCTACATAATATTTTCCAACTAAATGATCGCCTTTTAATCCAGTAGATTCGGGCGTTTCCCCGTTTCCAAATTGCATCCAAGCCAACATCGATTTGCAAATGTGTATACCTCTGTCGTTGATTAAATTAACTTTAATGACTTCGTAACCTGCAGTAGATAATAATTCGGCTAAAGAAAAACCCAATAAATTATTTCTTACATGACCCAAATGCAAAGGCTTATTGGTATTAGGCGAAGAATATTCGACCATTACCTTTTCTTGTTTGGGCGCTAAGTTTCCATAATTAGCATTGGCATTTATATTTGCTAAAACATCTATCCAATATTGGTCTTGTAAAGCTATATTTAAAAAGCCTTTCAGCACATTAAAGCTTTTTACATAATCGCAATTTTCTAGTAAATAAGTGCCAATAATCTGCCCTGTTTCTTCCGGTGATTTTTGGGTAAATTTGATAAAAGGAAAAGTGACAATGGTCATTTCTCCCTCAAATTCTTTTCTTGTTTCTTGTATAGAAATAGCTTCCAATGGAATAGTTTGTCCATTGTAATCAATAATGGCTTGTTGCGTTTGAGCAATTAAATCTGCAGAAATATTCATTAATCGTTTATCAATTGATTGGTTGCCCTCACTAAAATTTCGAAAGCATTTTCTGCCATTAAATTTTCTTTATCGAGTGTAGGATTTATCTCAACTATTTCGAAACAGCAAACTTTAGGACTTTCCATTAATCTAGCCACTAAATTTCCTGCTTCTTTTTCTGTAATACCATTGGGAACTGGTGTTCCAGTACCTTTAGAAATACCAGCATCCATAGAATCCACATCAAAAGAAACATAAATAATCTCGCAATGATCTAAATAAGCTAATGATTCTATAGCAATTTTTTCAACTCCTTTTCTCCTAATTTCGGTCGTGGTGAATTTTTTTATGCTGAATTTTTTGATCAAATAATCTTCTTGTTTTTCGGTATCTCTCACCCCAATATAAACTAAATCATTGGGCATAATTTTCGGAGAAATGCCACCAACATTTTTCAATTGATACCAATAATTAATGGTTTCTTGATCGGGTTTATTGATCTTTGATTCTACATTATCTTCTCCTAAAGAAACTGCAATGGGCATACCATGAATGTTTCCAGATGGTGTGGTATAAGGTGTATGTAAATCTGCATGTGCATCAATCCAAATAACCCCTAAACGCGATTTAGGATGAGCTGATTTAATGCCAGCAATGGTTCCTGCCGCAGTAGAATGATCTCCTGCAAGTACCACCGGAAAATCGCCATTTTTAATTACGCGCGCTACTTCTTCGTTAACTCTTTCTAACATAGTCAGCACGCCAGAAATTCTTTTTGCATGGGTATTGCCAACAGATTCTAACAGCAAATGGTTTTCATGAGGTACTTCTATCGATTGGTATTGTTTGAAAAATCGACTACCAAAATCGAGTGCAGCAATTTTAATCGCATCTACACCCAAACTAGCCCCTCTTGTTCCGGCTCCCAATTCAGATTTAACTTCAATTACTTTTAAATTCTTCATAACAATTGGCTTTACAAGCTGCAAATCCAAAAAATATTAAAAAATGGATTTGTATCTATGTTTTCTACAAATAAATAAAATATCTTTGCAACAAACGATAAGATAATGCAAAGTTACAAGGAATTTCTTGATTTAAGCGTTGGTTTCCCTCAAGAGGGTTTCGAAGTGCATGACGACGAACTTTATTTCCATGAATTAAACCTGATGGAAATGATTGAAACCTATGGTTCGCCCCTAAGGTTCACCTACTTACCTATAGTTTCTAAAAAAATACAACAAGCCAAATTATGGTTCCAAAGAGCCATTGTCAACAATAATTATAGAGGAAGTTATACCTATTGCTATTGTACCAAAAGCTCTCATTTTAGACATATTTTAGATGAAGTGCTTAAAAATGATGTGCATTTAGAAACTTCATCGGCATTTGATATGCCAATTATTGATCATTTAGAGAAAAAGGGTATTCTTAATAAAGACATTACTGTTATTTGCAATGGCTATAAAAAAGACCATTACAAGCAATATATTGTCGATATGTTACATGATGGATTTCATAACATCATTCCAATATTAGACAATAAAGAAGAATTTTATTTTTACGATGACGAACTAGATGTAACCTGTAATTTAGGTATCCGAATTGCATCCGAAGAGCAACCCGATTCACAGTTTTATACTAGTCGATTAGGTATTAGAATGGAAGATGTTATTGATTTTTATCACCAAAGAATAGAATCACATCCTAATTTCAAAGTAAAATTATTGCATTTTTTCATCAATTCAGGAATCAGTGATACCCCTTATTACTGGAATGAGCTCGAAAAATATGTAACGCTGTATTGTAAATTCAAAAAGGTAAATCCAGATTTAAGTATTTTAGATATTGGTGGTGGTATGCCTTTCAAAAATTCTTTGACATTTGAATTCGATTACGAATACATGGTGAATGAAATTGTAAAACGAATCAAAGATATTTGCGCAGAACACCAAGTTATGGAACCCGATATTATTACTGAATTTGGTAAATACACGGTATCTGATGCCTCTGGTATTTTATATAAAGTGTTAGGGCGTAAGCAACAAAACGATCGCGAAAAATGGTTAATGTTAGATGGTAGTTTTATTACTAACCTACCCGATGTTTGGGCTATGAACCAACGCTATATTTTATTACCCATTAATAATTGGGATTCGGAATACGAAAAAGTAAACTTAGGTGGCATCACCTGCGATGGCCAAGATTATTATAATCAAGAAGCTCATATGAACAATGTGTTTATGCCTAAAACGCGTAAGGTGCAATACCTTGGCTTCTTTCACACAGGAGCTTATCAAGAAGTGTTGGGCGGATATGGTGGCGTGCATCATTGTTTATTACCGCATCCAAAACATATTTTGATTCGTAAAAATAGAGACGAAACTTTTAATTACGAAGTATTTGGTGAAGAGCAAAACTCTAAACAAGTAATGAAATTATTGGGTTACGGCGGTTAAGCTAAACATCAAACTTCTGCAACATTTTTAACATGGTGTCAAAATCTTTTGGATAGGGCGCCTCAATATGGATTGCGGTATCATCTGCCAATTTAAATCCAATTGCTCTAGCGTGTAAGGCAAACCTTTTCATAATGGGTTGCTCTTCTTGCTCTTTAGACAATCGATAGTTTCTTTTGATTGAAGATAACATAAATGGTTTGCCACCATATAAATCATCGCCTGTAATGCTGGCGCGTTGTGTAGCTAAATGAATTCTTATTTGATGCATTCTACCCGTTAAAGGCTTACATTCTATCAGGGTGTAGTGTTTAAAATATTGTAAAGTTTTGAAATAAGTCTCCGCTTTTTTACCATCAATTTTATCAATTTTTACATTGCTTTTGCCATAGTTTACAATGGGCAAATCAATTAATAAATCATCGAATTTATGATGTCCGTCTACAAACGCATGGTAAATTTTACTGACTTCGCGGTGTTCAAATTGCATACTAATGGCACGATAGGTTTCTGCATCTTTTGCAATTACTAATGCCCCAGAGGTTTCTCTATCTAAACGATGACAAACCTGTGCATCTGGCAAATATTGTTTAGCCATTCTAATAATGGTAATCGTATCGCCAGAACGATCGTCGAGTGTACTAATAAAAGCTGGTTTATTGATCACGATCACATGATCATCCTCGAATAAAATGAGGTCTTTAAAATGCGGAAATTTCATAGCACGAAGATAGGCTAATTAGCCTAAAGCTAAAAAATAATAATGTTTTAAGGCTTTTTAAGCGTAAAGCTTAAGGTAGTTCCAACATTAATGGTGCTTCTTGCATTAATTGTTTGGTTATGCGCCTCGATGATATGTTTAACAATACTTAATCCTAAACCAGTTCCGCCACCTTCTCTCGAACGACTTTTATCGACACGGTAAAACCTTTCAAATAACCTAGGAATGTGTTCTTCCGCAATGCCAATACCATCATCGGCTACTTCAATCAAGGCATTTTTATCCATATCATAAATACCCACCTGAGTAGTTCCATCATCATTACCATACTTAATGGAATTGACAATTAAATTAATAACCACTTGTCGAATTCGATCTTTATCTGCTTCGACCATAAATGGTACATCACAACCATCTTTGAATTTTAGGGTGATATTTCTTTTAGCCGCTCTCGAAGCCAAGGAATCAAAAATGTCATGGATTAATTCGTGGATATCGAATGGTTCCATTTCCATGGTTAAAAATCCTGATTCTAATTGGGTGATGGCTTCTAATTCGTCTACAAGTGTAGCAATACGATCGGTGCTCTTAGCTGCTTTCTTTAAAAATGGCACTGCCACAACGGGATCGTCTATGGCGCCATCTAATAGCGTGTTGATATATCCTTGTATATTGAAAATAGGTGTTTTTAATTCGTGCGAAACATTACCTAAGAATTCTTTTCGATACTGTTCCATTTCACGCAATTGTTCAATTTCGGTAAACTTTGCTTCTGCCCAATTACGCACTTCATTTTCTACATCTGTAATTGGATCCGAAGATTGGAATTCGGGAAAACGAGGACCTACTTTTTTTAATTTAAGGTTGTGAATATTTTTATATACCAATTTTATTTTTCGGTAAATAAAAACTTCAATTGCATAAATAAATAAGATAAAGGTAGTCGCAAAAGTAAATGCCAATATAGAACCAATGGCAATGATATTTAAACCAGAAAAATAAACGAACAATCCAACAAAAAAAGTAACCGCTAGGGCTGTGTAAAATGCGATACTTCGGGGTGTTGGATTTTTATTCATTCAATAAAATTACAATTAAATTTCGAATTTATATCCAACTCCTTTAACGGTTGTGACATAATGATCGCCTAATTTTTCTCTTATTTTACGAATATGAACATCGATGGTACGGTTGGTAACAACTACAGATTCTTCCCAAATGCTATTTAAAATACCTTCTCTAGTGAAAACCTTACCAGGCTTAGATGCTAAAAGATATAGTAATTCAAATTCTTTTTTAGCTAGGGTTATTTTATTACCATTTTGAAAAACTAAATATGCTTCTCTATCAATCACTAAATCTCCAATTTCTAATTTCATAGAAACAGCCGAATCCGCAACTGTATTGCGTCTTAGAATAGCATTGATTCTGCTAATTAAAGCTCTTGGCTTAATAGGCTTAGCAATATAATCGTCGGCTCCAACATTGAAACCAGAAATTTCTGAATACTCTTCGCTTCTGGCAGTTAAAAAAACCATATAGGTATTTTTAAACTCTGGCATGGCTCTTAATTGACGGCAAGTTTCGATACCATCTAATTTAGGCATCATGATGTCTAATAAAATTAAGTCTGGAAGGTGTTTTTTAGCCATTTGAATGGCTTCCAATCCGTTTGATGCTGTTATATATAAATAACCTTCTTTATTTAAATTATAGGCGATTAACTCTAAAATATCAGGTTCATCGTCTACAATCAGAATTTTCTGTTTTACAGTACTCATATATAATATTTTACCAAATGTAGTTTAATGATTCCACTACTTGGGTTAAGTGTATGTTAAATAATTATAAAGTAGATTTAAAATTAATTGCCTAACTTATTTTAATAACTGCTGTACTTTGGCCGCTAATTCGGCACCTCTTAAATTTTTCGCTACAATTCTACCCTCTTTGTCTAACAAAACGGTAAATGGAATGGCCTCTACTTTATATAATTTAGCTGCTTCGGAAGCCCAATACTTTAAATCCGACACCTGGTTCCAAGTTAAACCGTCATCCATAATTGCCTTTACCCAGGCTTCTTTGTTTTTATCTAAAGAAACTCCATAAATAGTAAATCCTTTTGCGTGGTATTTATTATACAATAATACATTATTTGGATTTTCTTTTCGGCAAGGGCCGCACCATGATGCCCAAAAATCAAGCAGAACTACTTGCCCTTTTAATGAAGACAAGGAAATAAGTTCTCCTTTTGGATTTGGCAAATTAATATCAGGCGCTATTTCCCCAATATTTAGCATTTTAATTTCAGAAAATCTCGCATAAAATTGCTGTGCATATTTAAAACTGTCTATTGCCAGTGCATTTTCTTTAAATACTTGATCTATGAAATTATAGTTTTCTTCTGCATTCAAATAAGATAATGCATATAATTTAACTAAAAAATCTGGATGTGATTTTACATAATCTTGAATCAATTGAACTTGTAAATTCAATATTTCGAAGTACGATTGTTCTAATTTTTTTTGAATTTGCGCAATATTTGGATCGTTAACAGATTGGGCATATTGCTGCTGTAAAGCATTCACTTTTTGGAAAGTTTGATATAAAATATCGTTCACTTCTTTTAATTGCAAAGAAAGCGGAGAACCCTTTATTTCATAGGCCGCCATGGGTCCAGTTGCATCAAAATTAACTTCCACTGCAGAAGTATTATCCAATACTAAATCAATGGCTTTTTTACCTTCAAAATTTAAACGATAAATTGCTTTTTCGTCGGCATTACCATAAATTTCGAATGCTCCATTACTCGAAATTTCTGCCGAATCTAATTCGATTACCTGCCCTTCAATTTTCTCGAGGATCACTTTTTTTATAGTACCACCAGTAACTTTTCCTTTTATTTTAAAGCCATTGTTTTCCGAACATGATTGAAAAACAAAAAGAATAAGTAGAATAATACCAATATGATTTTTTTTCATTATTTATTTTTCTAATGCTGCTACCACTAATTTATTTGCTTCTTTGGGGTCTAGTTTACCCTTCGCTAATTTCATCACTTCGCCCATAAATAAGCCTAATAGCCCTTTTTTACCCGATTTGTATTCCGCAACCTTATCTGGGTATTTAGCCAATACTTCGTTTACAAATGCCATCATATCTTCATCAGAAGTATTGATAATGATATTTAATGATTGCGCTAATTCGGCAACATTAGCAGTAGGATTATTGATCAATGCTGGAAATAAAATTTGTGTTGCACTGGTATTATTAATCTTATTTGATTCAATTAATTGAATAATTGCGGCTATTTGAATTGGAGGAATTGGAAATTCTGTAATACCAATGGCTTGTTCATTGAGGTATGATTTTACTGCACCCATAATCCAGTTTGCTGCTAATTTATAATTAGCACAATGCGTTCCCAATTCCATAAAATACTGCGCTAATTCTTTTTGATCTAACAGTACATTGGCATCGTATGGCGTTAGTTGGTATTCTGTGGTAAACCTTTTAAATAATTGTTCTGGAAGCGCAGGCATGTCTCGCTCAATGGCTTGAATATACTCATTTGTGAGTACTACTGGCGGTAAATCTGGTTCCGGAAAATAACGGTAATCATTGGCCATTTCTTTTGATCTAAGCACGCTTGTTTTACCTGTTGCTGCATCAAAATTAAGTGTGTTTTGATCTATATGTTCACCGGCTTTAACCAATTCAACTTGACGTTGAAATTCATATTCAATAGCACGTTGTACATTTCTAATAGAATTTAAATTTTTAACTTCACAACGATTACCAAATTCGCTTGCTCCTTTTTTTCTGACAGAAATATTGGCATCGCAACGCATACTACCTTCTTCCATATTTCCATCACAAATTTCTAAATATCTTAATACTTTACGAAGCTCTGTAAGGTATGCTCCTGCTTGCTCCGAACTCCTAATATCTGGTTCAGAAACAATCTCAATTAAGGGCACACCTGCTCTATTTAAATCGATTAATGTATCTCTATAATCTTGATCGTGAATACTTTTACCAGCATCTTCTTCCATATGTATTCTGGTAATACCTACCCTGCTTACAGTTCCGTCTTTTAATTTAACATCTACAAAACCATTGGTACAAATGGGTGTGGTGTCTTGTGTAATTTGATAACCTTTAGGTAAATCTGCATAGAAATAATTTTTTCTTGCATATTGATTTTCTAAACGTATGGTGCAATTGGTGGCTAAACCCATCTTGATCGCAAAATCAATTACTTGTGCATTTGCTTTAGGTAAAGTACCCGGATGACCCAAAGTAATAACACTTATGTTGGTATTTGGATCATCGCCAAAACCAGCAGAATCAGACGCATAAGCCTTACTTTTAGTGGATAATTGTGCGTGAATTTCTAAACCAACTACTAATTCAAATTCTTCCATTTAATTCGGTATAATTATTTTAAAACTGAGCTAATTCTTCTGAAATAAAATTTAACTGCTCGGTCAATTCTGTTTTTTCAATCTTATTTAGTTTCCAATAATGAATGGCAGATGTTAATGCAATCCAATTTCTTCTATAATGGAATGCCACTAAACCGCATAACAAAAGCGTCACTAATGCTAAGCCAACTAAAATAATACTTGGTAAATAGGCATAAATTATAAAGGCATAGATAATATATAAAAATAATAG
>CAIMAP010000186.1 GCA_903838995.1 uncultured bacterium
ATTAATTTTATTATTTAAATAATCGGCTACATCAAAATTTGCTAATTGATTGGCTTTAATAACTTCGTTTTTATTTGCCAAACCATAAGCCAAAACGGCATTAAATTCTTTTATAAAATCGGCTGAAAGTACTGTATTTGCTACCCAAGCAGCAAATACAAATGGTAATTGGGTAAAGTTAAACCAAGCCGTTGCTAAATCATAAACATGTTGATATTGTTGTTGAATACCAAATGTTCTGTCGCCTATAAGTACAAATGCTTCCCCGTCTTGTAATGAAACAATATCTATTTTTCTTTCTTTGAAAACGACTGCTTTTTCCCAATAATATTTTAATAAAATTTTAGCTAAATTATTAGAACTTCTACTATGTGGATCTAAATAAATAGTATGAATTTCTGCTATATTAGTATTGGAAAATATAAACACAGAATTAACCGCTTCATGAGCCGAAATGCAGTAATCAGTAATGATTTGAGGGTTTTGAATATCCAACATGGCTGCTACAGGAATTAAACCTACTTGCACTTGGTTGGTAGCCAATTTAGCAGCACATACAGAAGGAATATCTAAACAGTAATTAAAATGTGAGCCATTGGGTGCATGCATTAAACCAAAAATAAATGGTTTGGCATTTAAATAAGAAACAACCGAAATTTTTTGATTAAACATGTAGGTGATCTAAATTATTAAAATCTAGTAATTCAAATTGATCGTTTTTATATTTAATTCTGTATAAAGAAACATTACTATGCGGAAATGTATCCATCTCATTCAATTCTTTACCTAATAAATGACAAAGTAAAATTCGCAATGCCCTACCATGCATACATATCAAAATTGATTCGTGATCTTTCTCTGAAAGTATCGTTTGCATTGCTTCTTGCTGTCTTTGCATTACTTCAATCGGATTTTCACCATTTGGAAATTTCATTTCTAAATTTCCTTTCATCCAATTTTTAGTCAATTTGGCAAAATCATTTCGATCGGTTACACTCGATAATTTACCTTCATAAATACCCCAATCTAATTCGTCTAAACCTGCAAGTTGTTGCCAAGGAATATTTTTTTCAATAAATTTTGCAACGGTTTGATGTGTTCTTTTTAAAGTAGATGTATAGATTTTATCAAATTCGATATGATGATAGGCTTTATAAAACTTTGCGGCTTGTAATAATCCAATTTCGTTTAGATCAGAGTTTACACCCCTACCCTGTACAATTCCTTGTTTATTAAAATCGGTTTCACCGTGTCTGATGATATAAAGTTCTTTCATTTTTAATTGGATGAAGCAAGCGGCAAATCTATGTAGTTATTAGCTTTTGGCGCTTCTTTAGGAAATTCGAAATCTTTATAATCGGTGATGATATTATATAAAGTATCGCGTTCTACCGGATGTCTTCCAACATTTTTAATTAATTCTACTAATTCTTGTGTGCTGAGTTTTGGATTTTGTTCTTCTGCCCCAGCCATAGAATATATTTTTGTGGTATCATCTATGGTTCCATCAACATCATCAACACCAAATGATAAAGATAACTGCGCAGTGTTTCTACCAATCATTGGCCAATAGGCTTTGATGTGATCGATGTTATCTAAATAAATTCTGCTGATGGCATAATTTCTTAAATCTTCGATGGTACTTACTTCTGGTACATGCGACATGGCATTGTCTTGATTCCTGAATTTTAAAGGAATAAAAGTATTGAATCCACCAGTTTGATCTTGTAAAGTTCTTAATCTATCTAAATGATCTACTCGATGCGCAAAAGTTTCTGTAGCTCCGTAAAGCATGGTACAGTTAGATTTCAAGCCTAAGCGATGTGCTGTTTCGTGAATTGCTAACCATTGTGCAGTGGTCGCTTTATCGCCACAAATTTCTGCTCTTAAGGTTTCATCAAAAATTTCTGCACCGCCACCTGGTATAGAATCTAAACCAGCTTCCATCATAATTTTCAATCCTTCTTCCACACTTACTTTTGCTTTTCTAAACATGTATTCGTATTCGACAGCTGTAAATGCTTTGATATGTAAATCCGGTCTTAATGCTTTTATGGCTTTGAATAAATCGCAGAAAAATTCAAGTGTTAACTTTGGATGTACGCCGCCGACAATGTGCACCTCGGTTACGGGTTTGTTTTCGTAACTTTTAATAATGTCCAACATTTGCTCTTTCGATAAAACCCAACCTTCATCGGCTTGTTTCAATAAGCGAGAATAAGAGCAAAAATTACAGGTAAATACACAAATATTGGTGGGTTCAACATGGAAATTACGATTGAAATAAGTGTAATCTCCATGTTTTTGTTCTCTGATGAAGTTAGCAAGCACACCTAAATAGCTTAACTCCGCATGTTCAAACAAAAAAAGTGCCTCTTCTTTGTTAATTCTTTCACCGTTTTTCACCTTCAATGCAATGTTTTGAAGAGCTGTGGATAAAGTATGTGGATAAAGTAAGGTGTCAATGTTTTGTGGTGCTTGTTTCATGAGGGTCAAAGGTATGATTTTTGTCAAATTTATTTATTTATTAACAATTTAAATAGATAATATTAAGTTAATACGACATACCCTATATTTGTTTGGTTTTAATAGAAAAAACAACAAAAAATTATATATCAATATGAAAAAACAATTACTAAAAAATCTGTGCTTAGTTTTATTTATTCTGAGCCCATTTTTTGCTTCAGCCCAAGCTACAACTATTACCTTTAGTGGCACTGGTGTATTAACCGCAAATAATTGGACAACCCACAGTGGTACAACTGGTCAATTAACCACTTTAGCTACCGCTTCGGATGTAGGTAATAGCTTAAGTTATACTGGCCTTCCTACTTCAACCAATAACAGAACTTCGATTGTTGCTGGAAACTCTGAAGATGTTAACTATGTAGTTTCTACCATTACCAATGCAGGTTCGGTTTATTATTCAGCTTTAATAAAATTACCAAACATAACTGGTCAAGCAGCTAATACGACTACTGGTAATTATTTCATGAACTTATCCGACACCAATGGAACAGTGGTAACCACTGGATTTGTAGGTAGATTATATGTAAGAGCAGGTGCAACTGCAAATACTTTTAATATTGGTGTGTTAAATAACTCTGGTGGAACTGCACTAGCAGCAAATATTTATGGAGCAACTCCAGTAGATTATGCTCTTAATACAACATATTTAATAGTAGTAAAATATACTTACGCAACCAATACGGCTAGTATTTGGGTTAACCCAACAGTTTCTGCAACAGAACCAACTGCATTATTTACTACCAACTTTGGAACAGGCGCAGCACCAACAAAATCTAAAGGAATTTGTATAAGACAAGCAGGTACTGCAACAGCGGGTACAGGTAATGTGGAAATTGATGAAATAAGAGTAGCTAATAATTGGTCTGATGTGTTGGGCATTGCTGCGATAGTAAACCCTTCTCTAAAATTCAACCCAACTACTTTATCCGTGAACGAAAATGCTGGAACTGCAACGGTAACTTTAAATATTACCAATCCTAATGCATCTGCTACCTCGGTAGATGTAAAAGTAAAAGGTGGATCGGCTACTGCTGGTTCAGATTATACCTTTACTACGCAAACTGTTACTTTCCCTGCAAATGCAACATCAGCACAAACATTTACTATTCCAATTATTGATGATGCAACACAAGAAGGCGATGAAACTATTGAATTGGTTTTAAGAAATGCAGGTAATTCAGCTTCCATTTTAGCAGATTCTATTCTAACCATTACCATTCCATTAAATGATGTAAGTACGCCTGTTTTAGGATTTGCTGCACCAGTGAGTGTGATTAAAAAAGAAGGAAGCTCTTATACATTTGCAGTAACTATTGCTACTGCAAATATCAATGCAACAAGTGTTAATGTGGTTTTAAAATCAACTGCTACTGCTACTTCAGCAGATTATACAGGCTTAACACAAACCATTACTTTCCCTGCAAATACAACTGCAAATCAATCTAAAACGATCAGCATTACAGCAGATAACCTTGCAGAAAATGATGAAAATATTGTATTTGTTTTAAGAAATGCAACCAATGGTGCTTTATTAACTTCAGATTCTATTTTAACCATTACTATTCCTCAAAACGACCAACCGGTTCAAGCTAAATTCATCCCGACCACCGCAAGTGTTTCGGAAACGGCTGCATCTGTTGGCGTTTCTATCAATGTATTAGGTGCTAATTCAAATCCTAACCCAACCACTTTCCAAGTTGTTGTAAAAGGTGGAACTGCTACTGCAGGTGCTGATTATAATTTCAGTACTACTACGGTAACCATTCCTGCTTATAAAGATAGTACGGTTAATTTATCTGCAACAATGATCAATGATATGCTTGTGGAAGGAAATGAAACGATTATTTTAGCGATCAGAAATATTTCTAACGCTGGCGTAATAGGTACAGATTCAATTTTAACCATTACTTTAAATGACGATGAAGTTCCTTTCTATCCTATTTCTGATTTAAGAATTAATGATGCAAATGGAAACCCAACATTCCCATTAGCAACTCCATTAGCTATTAGAGGTGTTGTTTATTCACCTAATTTAAGAGCTGCTGGCTTACAATTCTCTTTAGTTGATGCAACTGGAGCAATGACCATCTTTAAAGCAACTGGTAACCTTGGTTATACTGTTACATTAGGAGATTCATTAGCTGTATATGGTAAATTATCACCTTATAATGGATTAAACGAAGTTGCCATTGATTCTTTTAAAATATTAGCTACTGGCAAAACTTTAAAAGCGCCAAAAGTAGTGACAAAATTAAAAGAAGAAGACGAATCCAATATCGTTAAAGTTCTTAAAGTTCGTGTAATTGACCCAGCACAATGGACTAAAACTGGTTCTGGTTTTAATGTGAAAATTACCAACGGAACAGATTCAATGGACATGCGTATCTTAAACTCAGTAGATTTATATACAATGGATGCGCCAATTGGTGATTTCAATGTAACTGGTGTAGTAAGTCAATTTGATGCAACTAACCCTAAAAACAGTGGTTATCAGTTAATGCCAAGAGGAAGTTCAGATATTTATGTAATTCCTGCTCCTCCAGTAGATCCTAAAGTTTCTATTGAATTAGGATCATACACTACTGTTGAAGGTGCTGGTACAGCGACTATTAAATTAGTCTTAAACAAACCTGCGTTTGATAGCGTATATGTGAATTTTGATGTTGCAGGTGGTACAGCTACTCCAGGTCAGGATTATTCAATTGCTACGCCAAATCCTATATTCTTTAATTTAGGTGATTCAGTTAAAACAGTAACTATTAATATTGTTAACGACATTAAAGTAGAAACACCAGAAACTATCAATGTGGAAATATCTAACCCATTGGGTGCTACATTAGGTAATAGAACAACTGCTGTTATGACTATTAACGATAATGATACTTTAGTAGGCATTAATGCAAATACTAAAGCTGGCATTTCGGTTTATCCAAATCCTGCTCATAGTTTAGTGAATATCAAAACTGTTGAAACAATCACTAAAATTCAAGTAATCAATGCAATTGGTCAAATAGTTTTAGAGAAATCTAATATTAACAATAACTTTAGCTCAATTGAATTAAAAACCATTGAATCAGGTGTTTATACTATTTTAGTATCAACTGAAAATGGTGTAATTGCTAGTAAATTTATCAAGCAATAATTAAGCTTAACCAAATAAAAAAGGGCCCGTTCGAAAGAATGGGCCCTTTTTTTATTTTAACAATAGATTGCTGTTATTTAATAATCGTTTTAATATAATCGCTTGGTTTGCCTCCGTGGAATTTTTTAAAATTATTATATAAATGAAACCTGGATGAAAATCCACATTCCTTTGCTAAACCTTCAATGGTAAAGTTTTTTACTTTATCAGATTTAACTAATTCTAGAAAAGCCAATACCCTATTTTTATTAATCAATTCGATGAAGCTTAATTGATAATTAGTGGCAATGTGCTTTCTGATTACTTCTGGCTCTTTAGTGACCGGATTTAATTTATTAGGTAATCCATATCCAAGTTCGATTGATTGGAACGCATCAGGATGGCAAACAGCTAGAAATTTAACGAATGTTTACGATGCGATTTATATTTATAATCCAGCACTTACTGCATCGACTTCAAGCATGACCTACCCTACTTATTTAAATGGCACAGGAACCAATGGGGGTAGTAATATCATCCGTTCGGGACAAGCATTTTTTGTAAATGCAGATCCTTCTGCATCAATCAGTTTTTTAGAAGCCTATAAAAGTACAGAAGTTACGGGCGGATTTTTTAGATCAGCTACGCCAGAAATGATGCGCGTAACTTATATGCAAAACAACGAGCATTTAGATGATATCGTAATACGTTACAATGATGATGCGCAAGCAGGTTTCGATCCAAGATTTGATGCTATCAGCATGGGTGGCGATGCCAATGGTTTAGCAAGTTTTAAAAATGCAGATCGTTTAGCAATCCATACTAGACCAACAGCAGTTGGCGAAGATTCAATAGCCTTATCTGTAAGAAACACCACCACTGGAAATTATCAATTGAAGTTTTCAGAAATGGAAGGTTTTTCAGCGAGTACAAATATTACTTTATTAGATAAATTCTTAAATGTACAATACGATGTAAAGCAAGATAGTATTGTAAACTTTGAAATTACAACAGATGTCAATAGCAAAGGCGATGATCGTTTTTGGTTATTCTACAATCATAAATCAACGGACATCAATCAACAAGCATTGGCAAAAAACAAAATCAATGTATATCCAAATCCGGCTAGCAGTGTAATTAATTTGTCTTTGAAATTAGCAGCCAATCAAAAAAGCACTTATACCTATAACATCTACAATCAGCTAGGTGCAATGGTTCAAGCGGGCGAAGTAGATTTTGCAAACGGCAAGCAAGCACAAATTAACATCGATGCCTTTAGCGCTGGTGTTTATTTCATTACTGCAAGTAATGGCAAAGATTTACAAACCATCAAATTCGTAAAATAGAAAAAGACATTTAAATAATATAAAATCAAAACAGATGAAAATATTTAAAAAAATAACCTTGCTGATGATGCTTTTAGTAGCAACAACTAGCTTAAAAGTAAGTGCAGAAACCGCAGACAAGGAAACCTACAATACCGGTATTTTATCAAACGATAAATTACCAACCATGGAATTTGATTTTGGTCCAAGTGCCGATGCAGTGGCACCAGGTGGAGGCCCAGGAACAGTTCCAGGATTTGATGATAATACTTCGGATGTACCAGTAGATGGTGGCATCTCTATTTTATTGGGTGCAGGTTTTGCTTATGGTGCGGCGAGATTAAGAAGGAAAAAAGAAGACAGCGCCATTATTTAAATCAGCCTAGCAACGGTAAATATATCGTTAAAAATAAATTGAACATGGAAGCAATTGCTTCAAAAAAATAATCAAAAGAAAATAACATGAAGAATAAAATCCTTTTTTTAATTGCATTTACAATCCTTTATTTAGGTGAGGCAAAAGCACAAATAGGCATTGG
>CAIMAP010000187.1 GCA_903838995.1 uncultured bacterium
ATTTGAGCATTTTAAAAGTAGCTGAAGACAAGGTTAAATATCTTAAAACTGTGATACATGGAAAATAAATTAAAAGTTATTGACTTGTTTTCAGGTTGTGGAGGTTTTTCCTATGGCTTTGAATCTGCAGGATATCATGTTTTGTTAGGTGTTGATAATGATAAAGCGGCCCTGGAAACATTTAAAGCTAACCATAATAACTCAAAAGTATTACTTGCAGACCTTCATCTAGAGAATGCTATAGATGACATTATCAACGCAGTGAAAGGACATAAAATTGATGTAATTATTGCTGGACCACCATGTCAAGGATTTTCGTTGACAGGAGCAAGACAAAAAGATGATGACCGAAATAAACTATTTTATTCAGTTTTTAAGCTCGCAAAAAGATTAAACCCTAAGGCGGTAATAATTGAAAATGTCCCTGGTCTTGCTACATTATATGATGGTCATGCTAAAGATGCAATTCTAAAAGAATTTAAAAAATTGAAATTGACATCAAATTTTAAAGTGCTTTTTGCTCCTGATTATGAAGTTCCACAAATCCGTAAACGAATATTTTTTGTAGGCTTAAATTCAAAACTTGGGAAATTCGAATTTCCAAAAGAGATTTTAACTCCTGACAAATACAATACAACTTCTATTGCTATTTCTGATTTACCATCAAGAGTAAAAGACTTTGGTATAGAAAATGATAAATATGATAAACCTGCAAAAACATTGTATCAAAAAAATATGAGAAGTGGCACAAAAGTTTTATATAATCATGTGGCAACAAAGCATACCGACCATGTTATAAATGTTATTTCACAAGTACCAGAAGGAGGTAACCACAAAGACTTACCAAAAGGAGTAGGAGATAGCAGAAAATTCAATGAAGCATGGACACGTTATCATAGCAACAAACCATCAAAAACCATTGATACAGGACACAGAAATCATTTTCATTATAAATATAATCGTGTACCGACAGTTAGAGAAAATGCAAGACTTCAATCATTTCCTGATAGTTTTGTTTTTCATGGCACCAGAACACAGCAAAACAAACAAGTTGGTAATGCTGTACCACCACTTTTAGGTTTTCATGTCGCGAAGCATTTATTAACTTTCTTAAATAAAAAGCCATGACAAAAAAAATAAAAATCATTGATTTGTTTGCAGGTTGCGGTGGCTTATCTGACGGATTTGAACAGACCAATCTATACGAAACACTTGCTTGTGTTGAATGGGAAAAAGAACCATGTAAGACTCTAGCAAATCGATTAAAAAAGAAATGGAATTATGAAAATGCTTATGAAACAGTATTTCATTTTGATATTCAAAGGACTGATGAATTAATTAATGGTTGGTATAACGATCCTATTTACGGAACAAATCAAGGATTAAAACCAATTGTAGAAAAACACAAAGGTATTGATGTAGTAATTGGCGGACCTCCATGCCAAGCATATTCTCTTGCTGGAAGAATCAGAGATCAAAATGGAATGAATGACGACTATAGGAACTTTCTTTTTGAAAGCTATTTAAAAATAGTTGACGAATTCAAACCCAAAGTATTTGTTTTTGAAAATGTGCCAGGATTATTGAGTGCTAAGCCGGGTGGAGTTTCTATTGTAGAAAGAATAACAGAAGCTTTTGCTGAAAGGGGCTATGAAATTTCAAATGATTTAAGAGAGAATGCATTAATAGACTGCACTAAGTATGGTATTCCACAAGCAAGAAAGCGAATGGTAATTTTAGGAGTTAACAAGAACCTCCTAAAAGAAAATCCACAAATTGCATTACACGACTTTTATAAATCCATTTTCCCTAAATATCAATCAAAAAAAATTGCAACTGTTAAAGATGCAATTAATGATTTACCAAAATGGCATCCGCTTGATGAACCAGTAAAAATAGGTAAAAGAAAATTTTCTCATTCTTATAAATTATGTGAAATTGCTAATCACGAGCCAAGAATGCACAGTAAAAGAGATGTAAAAACTTTTGAACTACTTACAACAGATATTCAAACGGGACAAAATAAATTTGCTTCTGTTGAGTCACTCAAAGAATTATATTTTGAACTAACTGGTAAACGTTCTAACATTCACAAGTATCATGTACTTAAATGGAATAAACCAAGTAATACTATTCCCGCTCATTTATATAAAGATGGCCTAAGACATATTCACCCTGATCCAAAACAAGCAAGAAGTATTACAGTTAGAGAAGCTGCAAGGCTTCAATCTTTTGATGATGATTTTCAATTTTTAGGTAGTTTAACAGATCAATATAAAATGGTTGGAAATGCTGTTCCTCCAAAATTTGCTGTAGCAGTTGCTTTAGCTTTGAACGACTTTTTATTAAAATATTATTAATATGCTTTACACTCAAAATCTTGAAGAAATAATATTCAATAGACATCAAATTCACAATTCAGATGAATTAGTTGTTATATCAGGTTATCTTGGGCCTAAACCAGTTGCAAGACTTGAAGAATTACCATTCAATTCAAGAGTTATATATGGGATGTATGGAGCAGAAGGAATAAAGCCAAGTCTTCACGGTTCATTAACAGCAATTCAAAATAATGTAGAAAACTTAAATATTTTTTACTCGAAAATTCCTGTGCATTCAAAATGTTATGTTTGGAGAAAACGTGGAGAAATCGTTCATGCTTTAATAGGTTCTGCAAATTTTTCAGTCAATGGCTTAACAACGCCTTTCCGTGAAGTTCTTGCAGAAACAACTTTCGACACATTTGACCCATTAAACGATTATATTACACATATTTTCAATAATTCTATTTCATGTTTGGAATTAGACTCGATAGATATTAGGCAACCATATACAATAATCGGTGGTAATATTTGTCCTGTTTCGCTTTTGGGTAGAGACGGAGAAGTACAAAATGCAGCAGGTCTAAACTGGGGACAGAATCCAAATAATCATACAACACCAAATGATGCTTATATTGCAATTAGATCTTCACATATTAGAGATTATCCACATATTTTTCCTCCTAAACAACTGAACCCATTAGAAATCGATAATCGTGGTAGAGTTCAAAGACATAATGACTCAATTGAAATTATATGGGATGATGGTTTCACAATGGAAGGTTTATTAGAAGGTTCACAGCCAATTGAAGAAATCATTTATCCAAAACAAATAAGTTCATTTCCCGTAAAAGCAGAACTAGGAGAATACATAAGAAATAGAATTGGCGTACCACTTGGACAGCCAGTTCGAAGACATCATTTAGAAGCTTACGGAAGATTAGACATATCAATTTCTTTAATCAGTGACGGAATTTATCAATTTGACTTTTCAAGATAGCAGATGTTTCCTAATTATTTGATAACGGTTCGATTTTAATCCGGGCTAATTCTTTACCCCCAACCAAACATTCCTCGACAACCCAAGTCACAAAATTCCCATCAAATAGCAGCATTCCCTACCTTAGATTTCATTCAATATCATTAAGCCAAAAACCATGAAAACAGTCCAATTGCTTAATTATGCCATGCTAGTTGGTTTATTGTTTGTAAATTCGGGTAAGCCGCGATAAATTTTTTATTTCTATGCTGAATCAACATAAAATTCTACGGGTTTTGCAACTCATTGCTTTATTAAAAAAGTCGCCTGCTAAATCGATTAAAAATTTAGCCAGTATTTTATCCAATACCGATCGTACCATTTATCGTTACTTAGATTTAATTAAAGAGCTGGGTTTTGATTTGCAACGCGATGCATATAATAAATATTTTATTTTTGGTTCGGATACCAATATCGATATGGGTTTTACCAATGAAGAAGCGCAATTTTTAACTTCATTATTAAAAACGGCAGGTAAAAATCATATATTAAAAGACAGTATTTTAAAGAAGATTTTTTTAAAGTCTGAAATTGCCTTGAACGCCGAGGATCTCTTGAATGCCCACCTGAGTAAGATTGTGGAAGACATTACCAAAGCCATTGCTGGTAAAAACCAAATCTTATTGAAGAAATACCATTCGGCTAATTCGAATCTAATTTCTGATAGGTTGGTAGAACCCATTCGCTTTACCGATAATTTTAGTTCTATCTGCGCTTACGAAGTAGCCACGGGTAAAAATAAATACTTCAACATTGAACGCATCAGCGATGTGCAATTGCAAAGCACTAATTTTAAATTCGAAAATGCACACAAATTTGAATTGCCAGATCCATTTGGTTTTTCGGATCACGACGGGCCCAAAACACCCATCGACTTACGCCTGAATTTGCGCGCCTATACTTTGCTCAAAGAAGAATTTCCATTGGTAGCCCCATACATTAAGCCTGAGCCCAAAACAAATACCTATCGTTTAGTTGTGTCGGTTAATAATATTACGCCCGTAAAACGCTTTATTTTAGGGTTGCAGAAGGATGTGGAGGTGTTGGGAGGGAAGGAGTATTTGGAATGAAATATGATCCAATAAACAAGACGCTTTATACAGATAAAGGC
>CAIMAP010000188.1 GCA_903838995.1 uncultured bacterium
CGTAGAAATAATATTATCATCTTTGACTTTATTTACTTTTATTTCTTTTTTATTTCTTTTCTTTTTTATTTGAATTTTTATTTGATTTTTTTTCTTGCTTTTAATATTATTATTTACTCTTTTTTCAATAGCTTTAGAATAAATATAACCAACCCTAAAACCAAAAACTAATGGATCACTTATTGAATTATAAACATATTGTACTTCTATTAAATCATCATTTTCATCAAAATTAATATCACAACCCTTAACTTCTATGTTATAATCAAGAAATTTTTGCTTGACACTAATAAATGATTTTTTTTTGCGGTTAGATTTATAAAAATCATTTGTAATATCTAAAAATTTAGGGACTTTTGCTTTTTTTAAGCTATAATTTCCATAACCATTCCAAAATCCATTTGCATATTGATAAGACTCATAACTCTTAAATTTCGACCCAATATTTATGTAATATTGATGAATATTACCTGATAATTTTGCTAAAATTATAATAGAATCAGACCAATCGTATACATTCATCATGTCATCTTTTCTAACTAGAAATTTTTTAGACAAGATCTTTTTCCCATCCTTAATTCTATTAAATGAATCAATTTTAGAAAATTCTATTCCCGTATTTTTCTTAATTATTACCTTCGATTTATCTTTATTATACAGGCCAATACCTATTGAAAAAATAATAATTAATATTGGCCAAAAAAAACTCCAAACCGATGTTTTTGTTACAGGAGTATAAGGAGCAAGTGGTGATGGTGGAGGTAAAGGTAGATTAGGTGATGTTGCTTTAGGTATTTTTTTTGTATATGTGCTGTTCTTTTGTCCAGAATTTGACTGTGTTGTTAAAGTTGATTTTTGGTTTGGTTTTTTGGATGTTGAATTACCACTATCTTCAATCAAAAATTCAGCTATGTCCTCGTTGCTTGCTAATTCATTTACAATATTTGCAGCAGGAATATTATTATTACCTTTAGAATCATCTAAAACAAACTCAGCTAAATCATCCTTATTTGTCATGCTGATTGAAACATATTATGCATTTTACCTTGATTATTGATTAAGAATTTCCGCAATTCTTCAAACCATTCTAAAGGAGTAGGTCTTTGATTTGGGATTTGAGAATCAAACGCTCTTATAAATAGGTTTTGAATTTCAGGACTTACTTTATTAAAGTTATTATGCCTCCAGTCATTTTTAGTACCGTCGGAAAGGAATTTTCTGTTTTTACCCCATGCGAAGCAATGATTATTTATATAATATTCTGCGGTATCTCCATCTCTAAATCTTGTTTCTCCCCTCACGGTAAAAGGATGTGTATCAAATATTAATTGATAAAGAATTACGGCTACACTAAAATAATCATAATACTCGTCAGTAGGTAGCCCAGGTGCCTTATAATGAGGAGTAAATTGAGGACTTACCGGAGATAATATTTGGGTTTTAGTTTTTAATGTTACATTATCTAAGTCTAAAATATAAGGGACAATTGCAAATTTTCCTGCAACAGGCACCATATAAACTATTATATTTTGTGGTTTGATATCAAAGTTAAAAATTTTCAAATCTATTAAATTGCCAGTTTTAGCAATTGGCGGATACATTTTGGAGAATGCTAAAGCTAAATTACGACATAATACAAAGCGATTGTAAATTGTTGAGTTAGGATCATAAAGAAAATGTTTGATAAACTGATTATAAAGCTGCGGATCTTTTTTCTTTATTTTAATACTTTGAAAAGCTGTAGATGGGTTTCTGCCTTCTACAATTTCAGATAAATTTATTCCATTTTGAATTAATTCCATCTGATATCCAACTAATTGTTTAGAACTATTAAAAACCAATTCGCCTGGAAAAGATCCTAGCGATTTAGCATGAGGTCCAATTTTAAGTGTAAAATCAACAATTTTTGTTAATTCGAAAAGCTTTTGCAACCTATGTATTAAGTTTTTCTCTTTTATTAAAATTTCATCATGAAAAAGTTTAATAGCAATGTTTGGATTAGTTGAATCAGCGAAAACTTTTGCCGCAGCTCCTTTGCCAATTTCTTTACCCAGCAAAACTTTTTTACCAATAGAATTGAAGTAATACATAGAAAAAGTTAATTAAAAAATATAATTAAAGATTTATCGTCGTCTAATTCAGGCTTTAATAGTGTTGATAAAATTTGCTCTTTGCCGTCTTTTTGGTATTTCCCTAATTCTAATAAATCAGTTATTCTACTATTTCTTTCACTTGTTGAATTTACTTGTTTTAACGAAGAGATTAACCCTTCAAAGAAAGGATTGAAAGGTAGATTTGAATCATAATACATTTCTCCTGGTAAGATATCATCATAAACCTTTTGCCCTGTAAAGCTTGATTGTTGATCAATAATATAAGATTGTGGCCCATCTGTAGAAACAAAAAAATAATCACAGCTATCAGAATTAATTACATATGATCTGAAAAACATAGACCAATCATCTTTAATAATAAAGTATGTAGCGCCAACCGTGAATGTCATAAAAGGAACAATAATAGGAAAACCTTTACCATTTATAGAACCACCGGCGCGCCCATCTCCAACATTACATGCAAAAAAATTTGTTTGCGTTTTAATAACTAGGATTAATGTACAATTATAATCAGCAACATCCCCATTTTGTTCTTTGCAATATTTAAGTAATCCTTCTCGTACTTCTGTGAACCAAAGTTTAGATAAATTACTCCATTGGAATTGTAAATTCTCTTCCATTTCGAGTTTTGAGAGTAAACCAATATCTCGCTTAATGATATTTGATAAACTTTCTACGCAAATTTCTGATGCAAAATGTGAAAACTTAGAAGATCCCGCCCCATCGGAAACTATTCCAATATGATAGCTATTATCAATAACAAAACAGTTACAGTTGTCTTGCTTTGGTACTTCAGGAATGCTTTTTTTATGTGCAGGTCCTTGAATTGATGCAAATGCGAAATCCATAAATTTTATTTAATACGAATTAAATCGATAAATCAAATGTTACTTTTTGTGCAACATTTTGAGGCAAAGTTACTTCTACAGGTGAACTTGGATTCATAGCACTGGCAATACTAGCACTTACAAATTGAAACACCTCTACACATTTAGTAAAATCTTTCATTAAAAATGACGTGCCTTCTTTTTTCAATCTTTGTTCAGCTGTTTGTGCATTGATTTTTGCAAGTAACTGCATATCCGCACCTTCAGTTCCAAAAGGTAAAAATATAAATCGTTTTTCATCTGATTTGCTTTGTATTAAAACATCCAAGGCTTCAATTTCTTCGGTGGTATTTGTTGGCGCACCATCAGTAATCAAAACTATAAAAGGCCTGTAATACTGCTCACTATTAGATTTGTAAAATGCTTTTCTATCTTCAATAATTGAGATTGCTAAATTCATACCAGAAACCAAGTTAGTTAAACCACCAACAGATAAAGTAGGGAATGCCGTTTCACCAGATATTAGATCTATTGGTCTTTCAATTCTAGCTTCATCATCAAATGCAACTATTCCTATTTCTAATCTATTTGCCAAAATAGGATCACATAATATTTCATCTTTAATTTTTATTAATGCATTATTAAGTTCATTTATTGGAGCTCCATCCATTGAGCCAGATGTATCCAATAAAAAAACTACTGGGCATTTTTGATCTTTATTTCTTGCTTGTTCCATCATAATAATATGTTTTTAGTTTAAAATTTTATTTATTAATACTTGTTTTTTGAGATTATTCTATGTCTATATTAATTAAAATCATGAAGGTAAATAATATTCCTCACCTCTGATAATTGCTTTTCCTAATTTTCCCAAATCTCCATCTGGTAAATAATATTCTTCACCTTTTATTATTGCTTTTCCTAACTTTCCTAAATCACCGCTTGGCAAATAATATTCTTCGCCTTTAATTATTGCTTTTCCTAAATTCCCTAAATCGCCGCTTGGTAAATAATATTCTTCACCTTTTATTATTGCTTTTCCTAACTTTCCTAAATCGCCGTCGGGTAAATAATATTCTTCACCTTTTATTATTGCTTTTCCTAGTTTATTGTAGTCGCTCATTTTTATAAAATTTAATTAAGAATTGCTAATTAATAATACCGAATCAGATTAAATATATTGAAA
>CAIMAP010000189.1 GCA_903838995.1 uncultured bacterium
AATATCTTGCGGGGTCATGTTTGCATCGCTCAATGCGTTTTTCATTACATTTAAAGCCCCTAAACCTTCTGGATGAGGAGCTGTAATGTGATTTGCATCTGCAGACATTCCGCCTCCTGCAATTTCTGCATAAATAGTGGCACCGCGATTAATAGCATGTTGGTATTCTTCTAAAATCAATGCACCAGCACCTTCACCAATAACAAATCCTTCTCTCTCGAGATCAAATGGTCTTGATGCAGTTTCTGGAGAATCATTTCGGGTAGATAGCGCATGCATGGCATTGAAACCACCAACCGACGCTTCGTTCACACCAGCCTCTGAACCACCAGCCACCATTAAATCGGCCATCCCTAATCTTATATAATTATAAGCATCGATGATCGCGTTTGTGGAAGATGCGCAAGCAGAAACTGTTGCAAAGTTTGGCCCCCTTAAGCCATATTTTATAGAGATATGCCCTGGAGCAATATCAATAATCATTTTAGGGATAAAAAATGGATTGAACCTTGGCGTACCGTCTCCTTTGTTGAATTCTGTAATTTCGTCTATGAATGTTCTTAATCCACCAATACCTGAACCCCAGATCACTCCAGCTCTATCAGGATTTAAGGTAGTAAAATCAATCTTTGCATCTTTTACCGCTTCATCTACAGATGCCATGGCATACTGTACAAAAGGATCGAGCTTTCTAGCTTCTTTTCTATCCATGAAATCTTCTGGATTGAAATTTTTCAATTCACAAGCAAATCGTGTTTTGAATTTAGAAGCATCAAAACGAGTAATAGGGCCGGCTCCACTAACTCCGGCGATCAAATTATTCCAGAATGCTGGAACAGTATTGCCGAGCGGAGTTAGTGCACCTAACCCTGTAACTACTACTCTTTTAAGTTCCATTAAGGTTTACTTAACGTTTTTTTCTAAATAAGAAACCGCTTGACCAACTGTACCGATAGTTTCAGCTTGTTCGTCTGGAATAGCAACGTTAAATTCTTTTTCGAATTCCATGATTAACTCTACGGTGTCCAATGAATCGGCACCTAAGTCGTTTGTAAAACTTGCTTCTGGTGTAACTTCACTCTCATCAACACCTAATTTTTCTACAATAATTGCCTTTACTCTTGATGCAATATCTGACATAATTTTAATTTTTAAGGTTTTACTAATTTAGTGCAAAGAAAAAAATATTATAACAAATAATCAAACTTTTATTTTTTCCTTGATTTCAGGTCTATTTTAAGCGTTTATTTTGTCAATAGTATGGTTTTTTTATATTTTAGACAAATTAAAACGTAATAAGTTGAGCAAAAAAATCTTAAGAATAGAACCCGAATACGACTTTGGCCTTATTGGCATTGCGGCTGCTTGTCGAGATTATCGACTTTGTTGGTTTATTAATAAGTATTTAGGCCTCCAATTTATTAGAGAAGAGAAAGATTTGCCCATTTTTAATGACCAAGGCGAACGCTTTGAAATTGCTTCTTTTAAGCATAAAATAGAAGCTTTAGAGGGCGATCTCTATTTATTACCCAATAATTCCACCAGCGGTTTTCTAGCACCCGAAATTAAAGAAATAGACTTTTTTCTACTTTGTTCGCCAGAAATGAATAAACAAGACGAAAAAGACTTTATCAAAGCTTTGAACCAAATAGATATTATTCAAACAGCCTATGCGATTGACCCTAATTCCTTAAAATCAAAGGACAACTTTTTAATATTCTAAGTGTACTTTTTACACTTTCAAATAAAAAAGTTAATTTTGAAAAATAATTAGCTGTACATTCAACCCATATTTGAATCCAATATCTCATGAAAAATTACCACAATAGAACAAAAATTGTTGCAACATTAGGCCCAGCTTCTTCTTCGAAAGAAGTTTTGTTGAAAATGATCAAAGCCGGAATGGATATCTGCAGAATTAATTTTTCTCATGGTAAACACGAGGATCTATTAAAGTTAATTCAAACCATTCGAGAGATCAATAAAAAACATAAAACACACGTTGGAATTCTTGCCGATTTACAAGGCCCAAAAATTAGGGTTGGCGAAATGGAAAATAATGGCGTGCTTTTAAAGAAAAATCAAATTTTAACAATGACCACCAAAGCCTGCATAGGCAATGGGGAGAAGCTTTATATTTCTTACCAGGAATTTCCTAAAGATGTGAAAGCAGGCGAAACCATTTTATTAGATGATGGTAAATTACAATTCAAAGTAATTGAATCAAATAAAAGAGATGCGGTTAAAGTAAAGGTGATTTATGGTGGTATTTTATCATCTAACAAAGGAGTAAATTTACCCGACACCAAAGTATCTATTCCAAGCTTAACACCTAAAGATTTAAAAGATTTAGACTTTATATTAAAACACAATATTGAGTGGATTGGATTATCTTTTGTAAGAGAAACCAAAGACATTATAGAATTAAAAGAAATTATAAAAAAACGCGGAAGCACATCGAGGGTAATTGCTAAAATTGAAAAGCCCGAAGCCTTAAAAAATATTGATGCAATTATTGCCGCAACAGACGGGGTGATGGTTGCCAGAGGTGATCTAGGGGTGGAATGCCCAATGGAAGATTTACCAATCATTCAAAAAATGATTGCTAAAAAATGTATGGAACAAGCTAAACCGGTAATTATTGCAACCCAAATGATGGAAAGTATGATTACCAATGCTAGACCAACCCGAGCAGAAGTAAACGACGTAGCCAACTCCGTTTTAGATGGTGCCGATGCCGTGATGTTAAGCGGAGAAACATCTGTGGGCGCTTATCCTGTAGAGGTAATTGCTGCCATGCAACAAATTATCAATAAAGTAGAAAGTACCAGTTACCCTTATGAGCAAATGCACAGCCCGGCAAAAAGTTCTCCGACTTTTCTATCGGATACGGTTTGCTATACCGCTTGTATCATTGCACAACAAAACGATGCGGTAGGTATTGCATCCATGACGCATTCGGGTTATACTGCCTTTAAAATTTCTAGTCACCGACCCAAAGCTTTAACCCTTATTTTTACAACCAATCAATCGTTATTATGTACCCTGAGTTTAGTTTGGGGAGTAAGGGGTTATTTCTACGATAAATTTGTCAGTACCGATCAAACTATTTTAGATGTAAACGGCATACTGAAAAAAACCAAATTGGTTAAAAAAGGACAGGTAATTGTGAATACAGCTAGCACGCCAATTGGAAGAAGTGGACGGACCAATACGATTAAAGTAAGCGTTATCAAGTAGTTAGAAAAATTACAAAATTTGGTGGTTTTTACCGCAATTTTTATTCTTTTCCACACACATTAGCCCCTTATAAACAGCTATTTATATGCACTTTGTTTATTAGGGGCTGTTTTATTAGATGCAGTGTGGAAAACTCATTTTTGACAGCAGCTATACTAAAGTTTAAATTTGATGAAAAACCCCCAAAATTTTTTTAATCAATTTTTTAATTTTTAATCAAACACCCCAATGAGCAAAAAAGAGACAACAGGAAAAGGAATGAAAATCGACAGGTTTTTCACAAAAAAAGGCCAAACTGCTTACGATTTATTTACCTACGAAAAAAGAACATCCGTTATTAGAAATCCTGCAGGTGATGCCGTATTTGAAATGAACGATGTAGAAGTACCAAACACATGGTCACAAGTAGCAACGGATATTTTAGCTCAAAAATATTTCCGTAAAGCTGGCGTGCCTCAAGCAGATGGTTCTTTAGGGGGTGAAAGATCTATCAAACAAGTGGCACACCGTATGGCAAATTGCTGGATGGATTGGGGTAAACGTTATGGTTATTTTGCAACCAACGACGATGCACAAGTTTTTTACGATGAATTAGTTTATACCATTGTTGGACAATTAGCGGCACCAAACTCGCCACAATGGTTCAATACTGGCTTACATAGCTCTTACCAAATTACTGGTAAACCACAAGGTCACTACTACGTAGATCCTAAAACAGAAAAATTAAGTAAATCTACTTCTGCTTACGAAAGACCACAGCCACATGCTTGTTTTATTTTATCAGTTGGTGACGACTTGGTAAATGAAGGCGGTATCATGGACTTATGGGTTCGCGAAGCAAGAATTTTTAAATATGGCTCGGGTGTAGGAACCAACTTCTCTAAAATTAGAGGCGAGAGCGAAAAATTATCTGGCGGAGGTCACTCTTCTGGATTATTATCTTTCTTAAAAATTGGCGACCGCGCAGCGGGTGCAATTAAATCGGGTGGTACCACGCGTCGTGCAGCTAAAATGGTTTGCTTAGACTTAGACCATCCAGAAATTGAAAGTTTTGTAAACTGGAAAGTAGAAGAAGAGAAAAAAGTTGCCGCTTTAATTGCTGCAGGTTATTCTTCAGATTACGAAGGAGAAGCTTACCGTACAGTTGCTGGCCAAAACTCTAATAACTCTATTCGTATTCCAAATACCTTTTTCCATGCTTTAAAAGAAGGCACCAATTGGGATTTAATTGCGCGTACCACTGGTAAGCCAATTGGATCAATTCCTTCAGAAAAATTATGGAACGATATTGCATTTGCTGCTTGGGCTTGTGCAGATCCAGGTGTACAATACGATACTACTATTAACGAATGGCATACTTGTCCAGAAGGCGGTCGCATCAATGCGTCTAACCCATGTTCTGAATACATGTTCTTAGATAATACTGCATGTAACTTAGCATCAGTAAATCTTCGTCATTTCTTTAACGAAAAAACCTTAGAGTTTGATGTAAAAGGATTCGAACACATTTGCAGAATCTGGACCATGGTGTTAGAAATTTCTGTATTGATGGCGCAGTTCCCATCGAAAGAAGTAGCACAATTATCATACGACTACAGAACATTAGGTTTAGGTTATGCCAACTTAGGTTCTATGTTAATGGTTGCTGGTATTCCTTACGATAGCGATAAAGGCCGTGCAATTGGTGGTGCAATTACGGCGATCATGACCGGTGTTGCTTACGCAACTTCAGCAGAGATGGCTAGAGAATTAGGCACTTTCAGCAAATACCAAGAAAATAAAAACCACATGATGCGTGTGATGCGTAATCACCGTTATGCAGCATACAATACAGCTGATGCATACGAAGGTTTAGAAATTGCGCCAATTGGAATTGATCCAAAATATTGCCCAGATTATTTATTATCTGCAGCATGTAACGCTTGGGATAAAGCAGTAGAATTAGGCGAGAAACATGGTTACCGCAATGCACAAACTACCGTTATAGCACCAACGGGTACTATTGGTTTAGTAATGGATTGCGATACTACCGGTATCGAACCAGACTTCGCATTAGTGAAATTTAAAAAATTATCGGGTGGTGGTTATTTCAAAATCATCAACTTGGCAGTTCCTGCTGCTTTAAGAAACTTAGGTTACGACGAGCATCAAATTGAAACTATTGTAAACTATGCAAAAGGTTATGCAACCATCAAAGGTGCACCGCACATTAACTTTGATTCATTAGCTGCTAAAGGATTTACGCAAGACGATTTAGAAAGAGTAGATAAAGGAATGGTTTCGGCATTCGAAATTAGTTTTGGATTTAACATTTGGGCTTTAGGTGAAGATTGTATCAAGCGTTTAGGATTTAAACCAGAGCAATACAATTCTCCAAACTTTAATTTATTACAAGCCTTAGGATTTTCTAAAAATCAAATTGCAGAAGCAAACACTTTTGTTTGTGGAACCATGACCATTGAAGGTGCACCATATTTAAAAGAAGAACACTATCCAATATTTGATTGTGCAAATCGTTGCGGATCAATTGGCGAAAGATACATCCATGCACATGGTCACATTAAAATGATGGCTGCTGCACAACCATTCTTATCGGGTGCGATTTCAAAAACAATCAACTTGCCAAACGAGGCATCTGTAGAAGAAATGAAAGATTGCTACCAATTAAGTTGGGAGTTAGGCTTAAAAGCAAATGCACTTTACAGAGATGGTTGTAAATTATCTCAACCATTATCTACCAAAGCATCTTCAGACGATAAATTAGAAACGGTTGAAGAAGTGCTAGGCGAAGCTGCAAATGTTAGACTAAGCGATCTTACACCAGAGCAAGTATTAGAAGCTGCTAGAGCAATCCTAGAGCGTTCTAAAGATACTTCATTCAAACGCCAATTATCAAGTGTGGTTGAGAAGAAGAGCATGCCAGGTAAACGCCAAGGCTTTACACAAAAAGCAGCCGTTGGTGGCCAAACCATTTATGTACGTACCGGTGAATACGAAGATGGAACATTGGGAGAAATCTTTATTGATATGCACAAAGAAGGGGCAACCTTCCGTTCATTAATGAACTGTTTCGCTATCGCTATTTCGGTAGGTTTACAATACGGCGTGCCTTTAGAAGAGTTCGTTGATAAATTTGCTTTCACTCGTTTTGAACCATCTGGTATGGTTGCAGGACATGCAAACATCAAGAGTGCAACTTCGATCATCGATTACATCTTCCGTTTGTTAGGTTATGAATACTTAAACAGAACAGATTTAGTGCATGTAATCACCGAACAAAATGCAGTGATAGGTAACCCACAATTAATTGATGAAGATGTAAATCCAGATGCAAGTAATCAAATGGCACCTAAAACTGTAGCACCAGCTCCTAAAGCAGAAGTAAGCAATACAGAATACGCAAACGCTAAACCAGCTTTTGATATTTCTGGCGGTGTACAATCAGATGCACCAGCTTGTGGCAATTGCGGACACATCATGATTCGTTCAGCAACATGTTACAAATGCTTAAACTGCGGTACCCAAGGAGGCTGTAGTTAATCGAAAACCCTTCAATATCCGTTATATTGATTGCTAAAAAGTCCTGCTTCGGTAGGACTTTTTTTATGCCTTTTTTTGTTTCGACCTAAATTGACAAAGCTCTTTGTTAAATTTGAATTTATTATTATATTAATAGCATAGCAGCAAGCGCATCATGAATAAAGAAACCATTAAACATAACGAGCAATTTTTAAAAGCATTAGCCGATTTAAATTCATCGCAAAGAAAAGCGGTAGAACAAATTGATGGCCCTGTTTTAGTAATTGCTGGTCCGGGAACAGGTAAAACACAAATCTTAGCTGCACGCATTGGTACCATTTTATTAAATACCGATACGCTAGCCCATAATATTTTATGCTTAACCTATACCGATGCGGGTGCCATTGCCATGCGCAAAAGATTATTCGAGTTCATTGGTCCAGATGCCTACCGCGTCAACATTCACACCTTCCATTCTTTTTGTAATGATATTATTCAGGAAAATTTAACGCGATTTGGAAAATTAAATTTAGAGGCCATTTCTGATTTAGAAAAAATTGATTTATTCAGAAAACTCATACATAACCTCAAAGCAGGCAATCCTTTGAAACGCTACAGGGGCGATGTTTACTACGAAATTAAGCGACTCATGGAACTTTTTTCTATTATGAAAAAAGAAAATTGGTCTGCGGAATTAATTCAAGAAAAAGCAGATGCCTATATTGAAGATATTAAAAACGCAGATGAAGATTCGGAATACCATAAAAAGTTTCGCTACCAAAGTAATCGCAAAGAAAATAAAAAAGGCGATTTCAAACCTGCATTTCAAGATGAAGTTGACAAAATTGAATTATTAAAAGCGGCGGCGGCAGAATTTAATAATTATAGTGAGCTCATGAAACAAGCTGCCCGTTATGATTTTGACGACATGATCACTTGGATATTGCAAGCTTTTCAAACAGACGAAAACTTCTTATTGAATTACCAAGAGCGTTTTCATTATTTTTTAATTGATGAGTTTCAAGATACCAGTGGATCGCAAAATGAATTGATTCGCTTATTGGTTAATTACTGGGAAGAGCCCAATGTATTTGTGGTAGGCGACGACGACCAATCTATTTTTAGGTTTCAAGGGGCTAGCGTGGAGAACTTAATCAATTACACTAAATGGTATCCGCAAACACTCGATACCATTATGTTAGAGAACAATTACCGTTCTACGCAAAACATCTTAGATCTTGCTAAAAGCCTCATAGATATCAATAAAGAGCGCATCCAAATGCCTGGTCTAAGCAAAGATTTAATTGCCAGTCATAAAGATTATAAAGACCTCCATATTGAACCAGCCATTATTGAATACGAAAATCCGATTGCCGAATTTGCCGATATTACCGAACAAGTGGCCCAATTAATTTTTGAGCAAAAGATAGCACCCAAAGAAATTGCCATTATTTATAAAGAACATCAAGCCGGCGAAGAATTAGCGCGATTTTTTCAAGAGAAAAATATTCCGGTTACGACCAAAAAGAAAGTGAATATTTTAACGATTCCTTTTGCGCAAAAAATATTAAATATTCTTCGCTACATCGCCTTAGAAACAGATATCCCTTATAGTGGCGATGAAATATTATTTCAAATATTACATTACGACTTTTTTAATATCAACCCCATTGATGTTGCAAAAATTACTGTTGCAGTAAATCAACATAATTACAGAAATAGTAAAGACAAAACGGCTATTAGAAGATTACTAAATGAGCTGAACACCAAGCAATCCGATATGTTTGAGCCGGCATCGACTGCTGCCATGAAAACGCTGAGTACAGATTTAGAATATTATATTAAAGAGTCTGTGAATATTACTTTACAAAATTTATTCGAAAAAATAATTACAAGAGGAGGAATATTAGCCTACATATTAAAATCAAACGAAAAAACTTGGTACATGCAAGTGCTGTCTTCTTTATTTAATTTCTTAAAAGAAGAATCTCGAAAAAATCCATCTTTAGGTTTAAAAGATTTTATCGAAAAAATTGATTTATTAAAAGAAAATGATTTGTCTTTAGAACTGAATAAAATATTATTCAACGAAAATGGCGTAAACTTTTTAACCTGCCATGGTTCTAAAGGATTAGAGTTTGAATATGTTTTTTTAATTGGTGCCAACAAAGGTGTTTGGGAAGGCAAACGCGGTAGAAGTAATAGCTACAAGATTCCAGATACCTTATTTCAGAGCGCTACAGAGGGCGAAAAGCAAGAAGAATTGAGGCGTTTGTTTTATGTAGCCATTACCCGAGCAAAAGCACATTTACAAATTTCTTATGTTTCGCAAGACCTTAAAAACAAACCGATTGAACGCAGTTTGTTTGTGAGTGAAATTATCAGTAGCGCAAATATTAAAGAACTAAATAAAACGGTAGCCGCAAATGAGCTCGTAGATTTCTTTTCTTTAAACTTTAATAATGAAGATGCACCCGTTAGCACTTCTGCCATTGACCACGAATGGGTAAAAAGTAGATTAGCCAATTATAGTTTGAGTGTAACGCATTTAAATAATTATTTAAGTTGTCCGCTTAAATATTATTTTCAGAATTTAGTGCAAGTGCCGAATGGTAAAAACGAAACCATGACCTTTGGTTCTGCCATACATTGGGCCTTAGAAAAATACTTTAGACCACTTCAAGATGGCGAGGAATTTCCGGATCAAAGCCAGTTAATTAACGACTTTGACTGGTATATGCTGAAAAATAGAGAAGCCTTTACCAAAGAACAATTTGAACGCAGAACAGAATATGGCCACACCATTATTCCGGCCTATTATAAGAGATACATTAACCACTGGCATAAAATAGTGGCATTAGAAAAAAAGATTGATCATGTAGAAGTAAATGGTATTCCCATTAAAGGAATGATTGACAAATTAGAATTTTTTGGAAGAGATGTGAATGTGGTGGATTATAAAACGGGCTCTTATGAAAATGCGAAAAAGAAAATGGAAGGCCCGACAGAGAAAGATCCTAACGGTGGAGACTATTGGAGACAAGCTGTTTTTTATAAAATATTAATTGATAATTATAAAGTAAACGATTGGAATGTAATCAGTACCGAGTTTGATTTTGTAGAACCAGTGAAAGAAGTTTATACAAAATCAAAAATTATGATTTTACCAGAACATGTTGCCATTGTAACTAAACAAATTGAAACTGTTTATGGTAAAATTATGAATCAAGAATTTAATACTGGTTGTGGTAAAAAAGATTGTAGTTGGTGTAATTTTGTCAAACACAATTTTGAAGATGCCACTTTCGAAATTCCACAGCAGGAAGAAGCAGAAGACTAATCAATTCCGATAAACTAAAACTAATCAATTCGATTTTTCATTTAGTTTATCATTAATATTATATTTGCCTGTTGCTTTTTATAAGCAATACACAAATTACTGATTATGAGAGAAATACAATTCAGAGAAGCACTTAGAGAAGCCCTAAATGAAGAAATGCGCAAAGATGAACGCATATTCTTAATGGGCGAAGAAGTAGCAGAATATAATGGCGCCTATAAAGTAAGCCAAGGCATGCTCGACGAATTTGGCGAGAAGCGTGTAATTGATACCCCAATTTCAGAATTAGGCTTTGCAGGTATTGGCGTTGGCGCTGCCATGAACGGATTAATTCCGATAATTGAATTCATGACTTTTAACTTTTCGTTGGTTGCCATCGATCAAGTAATCAATGCTGCAGCAAAAATGATGTCGATGAGTGGTGGTCAATTTCCGGTGCCAATTGTTTTCAGAGGACCAACAGGAAGTGCAGGTATGTTAAGTTCACAACATTCGCAATGTTTTGAAAACTGGTACGCAAACTGTCCAGGATTAAAAGTAGTAGTACCCTCAAATCCATACGATGCAAAAGGTCTTTTAAAATCTGCTATCATCGATCCAGATCCTGTAATTTTTATGGAGTCGGAACAAATGTATGGTGATAAAGGACATGTGCCAGAAGAAGAATATTATATTCCAATTGGCGTAGCAGACATTAAAAGATTAGGTAGCGATGTTACCTTGGTGAGTTTTGGTAAAATGGTGAAAGTAGTAATGGCTGCTGCCGATCTATTAGCAAACGAAGGCATTAGCGCCGAAGTAATTGACTTAAGAAGTGTGCGTCCAATTGATTACGAAACCGTCATTAACTCCGTAAAGAAAACCAATAGAATGGTATTTATAGAAGAGTCTTGGCCATTGGGTTCTATTGCTACAGAGGTTACTTTTAAAGTACAAAAAGATGCATTCGATTATTTAGATGCGCCGATATTAAGAGTGATGGGCGGAGATGTTCCATTGCCTTACGCACCTACTTTAATTGAAGAATATTTACCAAACCCTAGCAAAATTATTGCGGCGGTTAAGGAAGTGATGTACGCAAGAAAATAAAAAAATATTTAATTCATTAAATTTAAAAGAGTGGCTTGTAGTCACTCTTTTTTTATTTAATTTGCTGCCATAAGAATTTACAACGAATATGAATTTACATCAACATAAAATTGCAAAAGAATTAGGGGTATTAGAAAAACAAGTAAATGCTACGGTCGAATTATTAGATGAAGGTGCAACCATTCCATTTATTGCTCGGTACAGAAAAGAAGTAACCGGAACACTAGACGAAGTGCAGGTTTCGGCCATTAGAGATCGCATCACTCAATTAAGAGATTTAGATAAAAGAAGAGAAGCTATTCTTAAATCTTTAGAAGAACTTGGTAAACTAAGTCCAGAACTTATTGAAAAGCTAAATGCGGCAGAAAGCATGTCTGTCTTAGAAGATATTTATTTGCCTTATAAACCAAAAAGAAAAACCAAAGCAAGCATTGCTAAAGAAAAAGGTTTGGAACCCTTAGCGCTCTTAATTTTCGAACAACAAACAATCGAAATAGATGCTGCTGCTGCGAAATTTATTGATACCGAAAAAGGCGTCAACAATATAGAAGAAGCTTTACAAGGCGCAAGAGATATTATTGCGGAAAGCATTTCAGAAAACGCAGAAGCAAGAGCTCATCTGAGAGATTTATTTTTAAATAAAGGTCATTTCAAAAGTAAATTAATGAAGGGCAAAGAAGAGCAAGCCATCAAATACAAAGATTACTACGATTGGTCCGAACCCATTAAAGACGCGCCTTCTCACCGTATACTAGCCATGCGTAGAGCAGAAAAAGAACTTTTTGTTTCACTCGAATTGGCGCCTGAAGAAGAGCTTGCCATTGACATTTTAAACAAACAATTTATTCTGGCCAATAACAGTAGTGCCGAACAAGTTGAGCTGGCAATTAAAGATGGCTACAAAAGATTATTAGCCCCTTCGATGGAAACCGAAACAAGGGTGTTCACCAAAAACAAAGCAGACGAAGAAGCCATTCGTGTATTTGCAGAAAACGCAAGACAACTTTTATTGGCTGCACCGCTAGGCCAAAAGTCTGTAATGGCTATAGACCCTGGATTTAGAACAGGTTGCAAAGTAGTTTGTTTAGATGAGCAAGGAAAATTGCTAGAAAACACGAACATCTATCCGCACGAACCACAAAAAAAATTAACAGAATCTGCCGTAACTATTAAACAGTTAGTTGATAAGCATCAAATAAAAGCAATTGCCATTGGTAACGGAACCGCAGGTAGAGAAACCGAAGACTTTATCCAAAAATTAAATCTAGCAGATTGCTTAGTAGTGATGGTAAACGAAAGTGGTGCTTCTATTTACTCCGCTTCGGAAGTGGCGAGAAACGAATTTCCGGATTTAGATTTAACCGTAAGAGGTGCTATTTCAATAGGTCGTAGACTAATGGATCCGCTGGCAGAATTGGTAAAAATTGATCCGCAATCGATTGGTGTTGGACAATACCAACACGATGTAGATCAAACGAAATTAAAAAAATCATTAGACGATGTAGTGATGAGTAGTGTGAATGCTGTTGGAGTAGAATTAAATACTTCTTCGAAAGAAATTCTCTCTTATGTTTCTGGACTAGGACCACAACTTGCACAAAATATTATTGAATACAGAAATGCCAATGGTGCATTTACAAATAGAGCTGAACTTAAAAAGGTTGCAAGGCTTGGAGATAAAGCATTTGAACAAGCAGCAGGTTTTTTAAGAATTAGCAATGCGGCAAACCCATTAGATAGTAGTGCGGTGCATCCCGAAAGATATGAATTGGTTCAAGGTATTGCGAAAGATTTAAAATGTACCCTTTTAGATTTAATGACCAAAGAAGAAATCAGAAAACAAATTGATTTAAAAAAATACATCAGTGAAGAAATTGGTTTGCCTACTTTAAAAGATATTCTTGCCGAATTGGCTAAACCCGGCCGTGACCCTCGTGAACAATTCGAAAAATTTGAATTTGCTTCGGGTATTCGGGAGATTTCGGATTTAAGAATTGGTATGAAACTGCCAGGAATAGTTACCAACCTCACTAAATTTGGGGCTTTCGTAGATATCGGCGTGCATCAAGATGGCTTGATACATGTGAGTCAAATTGCAGATAGATTTATAGACGACCCCGCAAAAGTGGTAAAGGTTTCGCAAAAATTAGAGGTAACAGTTTTAGAAGTTGATGTGGCTAGAAAAAGAATTGCACTTTCTTTAAAAGGAAATCCAAGTAATCCTATAAAGCGAAACAATGATCAACAAAAAGAAAATAAAGATAAAGAACCGCAAGATATGGCAAGCATGCTTGCACAATTAAAATCGAAATTTAATGCATAAAAAAAGCCCTCGAAATTTCGAGGGCTTTTTTTATGCATTAAATTATTTTTGGATGACTAATTTTGTATAAGCAATTGGCGCGCCATCTGCCATTAACCTGCAAACATATACTCCATTTGGATAATCATTTGTAGCAATATTCGTTATTCCTTCAGACTCATCTACCCTAATGTTAGCTATGATTTTACCAGCTAAATCAGCTATTACAAGCTCTTTACTTAAATATGATTTTTCCGTATTATACAACAAAGTTACTTCGTTTGTTGCAGGATTTGGAAATGCATTTACAAATAATTTATTGCTATTATAAATTATACCCGTAGCCAATTGATTATAAGTTAAAGTGATACAAACAGAGTCTGAATTGTTTTCTGTAATCACGCAATAATTAATAATAGAAGTGCCCGCACTTCCTCTTGGATTGCAATAGGTTTTTAAAGTAGAATCTTCATCACCCGGCGCAAGCGTTATTTTATCTGTTGATTTATTAACCGATGGAGGATAACAAGTAGCCCCAAAACAAAAATAAGATTGTTGCCCTTTTATTAATGTTTGAATTTTGCGTTTTGCATAAACAGTTTGCGAAACAGTTCCAATATTTTTTACATGTAATTTGATAGAAACTAAGTCTGTATCGTTACCGGTAATAGTTGGTTCGGCATGAACAAATGCTAAATTTTGCCCAAAGGAAACTTGGAACAAAAAAGTTAAAAAGAATACCAAAAGTGCTTTTTTCATATCAAAATGATTGTTTAATGCTCAAAAATAAGGATTTTAACCATATTTATTTGTTTAATTAATAAAAATGCTTTAATATGGTACTTTATATACCCATTAAATTAGTTTATAAACAACATTCACTCACAAAATAAAAAATAAAAATTGATGAAAAAACTATCTACTCTATTAATCTTTGTGCTTTTTGCATTAGTTGCAGATGCACAATATTATTATTTGCCATACCTAACGGCAAATCAAAACCCAGGTAATATAAACCAAGACATTGAACAACCTGGTACAGCTGGTTATACGAATATTGCAGCAACCAATGCGAGTCCTGCTTGGTCTTCTACGGTATTTTTACCGGGTGATTTTACTTTCTTGTTCAACGGAAATCCTGTAACAGAATTTAAAGTATCTACATCAGGTGTGTTAACATTCACTACCAGTGCAGTTACTCCTCCAACTGCTACCAATGCAGCTTTGCCAAGTGCGAGTATTCCAAACAACTCTATTATGATTTGGGGTTTAGCGGGTTCGGGTGCTAACGATGTTATCAGAACTAAAATGTTTGGTGATTATCCTAATCGTCAACAATGGATTCAGTTTGCATCTTATTCTGCGCCAGGTTCTACTGGAACAAACTGGACTTATTGGGGAATTGTTTTAGAAGAAACAACCAACAATATTTACATTGTAGATCAAAGAACTTATTTAACACCATTAACCTTAACTTTAGGTATTCAAATCAATGGTTCAACTGCTTACACAGTAACAGGTGCGCCTAATACGCCTTCGTTAGTTACGAATGGTGGTAATGCAGATACTTATGAAGATAATATCTATTATAAATTCATTCCAGGTGTTCAACCTACAAATGATGTAGAATTATCTGCTTTAACATTCAGCAACTTTGGTGGTGCTGGTGCTAGTGTTGATATTACAGGAACAGTATTAAATGTTGGTAGTGCTCCTATCACTAGTTTAACTGTTAAATATTTAGCTAATGGTTTAACTAAATCTAATATCATTACAGGTTTAAACATTGCATCTAATACTACTTACGATTTCACGCATAATGTTCCTTTTACCATTCCTTCAGCTGGCGCATGGCCTGTAAAAGTTTGGGTAGAAGCAACAGGTGATGCAAATCATACAAACGATACATTAACACAAACAATTTCTGCTTTAGCATTTCAACCTACTAAACGTGTAGTATTTGAAGAAGGAACTGGTACATGGTGTCAGTGGTGCCCAAGAGGTGCTGTGTTTATGGATTCTATTCATCATGCATACCCTACAACAGCATTAACTGTTGCTGTTCATAATGGTGATCCAATGACAGTAGATGCTTATGATGCTGGTATGGCTGCTTTAATTGCAGGTTACCCAAGTGGATTAGTAGACCGTAAAGGTGGCGAAGCAGATCCTTCAGAATTCTTTGATCGTTACAATGCAGTCATCAACGGATTTACTCCTTGTGATGTAGATGTAAATGCAACTTGGAATGCAAGTTCAAATTCATACGACGTGTCAGTATCTAGTAAAATGGCTACAGATTTAATTGGTGATTACAGATTCAATGTGGTAGTTACTGAAGATGATGTAAGAGGAACTGGCTCAACTTATAACCAAGCAAACGCTTATTCGGGCGGTGCAAATGGTGCAATGGGTGGTTTTGAATCAAAAGCTAATCCAGTGCTAGCAGCAGACATGGTATACAACCATGTTGGACGTGATATATTAGGTGGTTTTGATGGTGCATTTGGTAGTTTACCAGAAACATTATTGGTTAACACTACCCATACATATTCTGCATCTTACCAATTAAAAGCTGGCGAAAACAAAGATAGAATGACCATCATTGCATGGGTATCTAGCGCTGCTACAGGTGAAATTTTAAATGCAAATTACAAGAGCTTTAATACATTGGCGGTAAGCACTCAAAAAGCGAGCACATTCGCATTAAGTACTTTCCCTAACCCATCTAACGGCACAACTAATTTCGAAGTTAAAATGCCATTTTTAACAAGCGATATTACTTTAGAAATATTCGACTTAATGGGTAGAAAAATTTATGCTACCACAGACGGTTCTGTTAACGGTGGCTCTAAATTCTTTACTTGGAATGCTGATGCCTCTATTGCAAACGGTATATACCAAGCAGTTGTTAAAGTTGGTGCTGAATCGGTTGCTGCGAAAGTAGTTTTAACTAGATAATTTTAACCAATACATTTTTAAAAACAGCCAGTATTTTACTGGCTGTTTTTTTATTTCCAATAAGCTGATATTTGATTAGATTAGCAAAAAAATAACACATGAAAGCAAAAAAAATAACACTACTATTTTTATTTATTTGTATTGTATTTAGCGTAAACGCTCAAAATAAAATACCGGCCGTAAATGTAAAAACAATTGATGGCGCTACCTTCAATACCGCAAATATGGTCAATGATGGCAAGCCTATTATCATAGATTTTTGGGCTACCTGGTGTAAACCCTGTGTGCAAGAATTATCAGCTATTACAGATCTTTATGAAGATTGGCAAAAAGTAACAGGTGTAAAAATTTATGCAGTCTCTATAGATGATGCTAGAAATTCGGCAAGAGTAAAGCCCTTTGTGAATACAAGAGGATGGGAATACGAAATATTATTAGATCCGAATGCAGACTTAAAACGCGCCATGAATGTGGGTGATATTCCACACACTTTTTTAATAAACGGTAAAGGAGAAATTGTATTTCAACATGCGGGTTACGCACCTGGCGACGAAAATGAATTATACGAAAAGCTACTCGGCTGCATTAATCCCGATGTAAAATAAATAAAATGAAAAAAGTATTAGCAGTAACACTTTTCTTTTTGACTTTCCCTTTTTTAGCAAAGGCCCAAGAAACTAATAAATTTGGCGCAGGGGAAATTCATGGAAATTTTCAAATGATGGCACAAAATTATTTGGTGGACTCCACCATTGGTGCAAAAGAAGTAAGCGAAAAAATTCGAATGAATAGTTTTGCAAACTTGAATTATACCAATGGGAATTTTAAAGCGGGCATGCGTTACGAGTCTTACGAAAAAGCCTTATTGGGATTTGATCCAAGATATAATGGTAGCGACATTACCTATCGCTATGCAACCTATACTAACGACGATTTAGAGTTTACCATTGGAAATTTTTACGAACAATTTGGATCTGGTTTAATTTTTAGAAGTTACGAAGAACGTGGATTGGGTATAGATAATGCCATGGATGGCATTCGAGTTAAATACAAACCTACAGCTGGTGTGTATTTAAAAAGCATCATTGGCAAGCAAAGATTTTATTTTGCAAAAGGAGAAGGAATTGTAAGAGGTTTAGATGCTGAATTTAATTTAAACGAAATTTTAAGTGGTTTTCTACCTGAGTTTAACTCCGAAAAAGCACACTATACTTATATCTTAGGTGGTAGTATGGTTGGTAAATACCAAGCAGACAACGACCCGATTAGAATCTTGCCAGAAAATGTAGCAGCCTTTGCCGGACGATTTAATTTTATATCAGATAAATTTAATTTTTATACTGAGTATGCCTATAAAATAAATGACCCTAGTTTAACCAATGGTTTTATTTACAAAAAAGGAGAAGCCCTGTTTGTAAGTGCAAATTATTCTGTCAAAGGATTTAGTTTATCTGCATCTGCAAAGCGAGTAGATAATATGGATTTTAGATCCGATAGAAATGCAGATGTCAATAATTTAACGATGAGTTTTTTACCTGCAATAAGTAAACAACATACTTATGCATTACCAGCCTTTTATCCATATGCTACGCAGCCCTTAGGAGAAATAGGAGAACAATTCGAACTCTCGTATAATTTTAAAAAGGGAAGTAAGCTTGGCGGTAAATATGGCACTTTGGTAACCATCAACTTTTCTAATGCAAACAATTTAGATACAACGCAAACTGGAAACGAGCAAGGATACACAGCAGCATTTTTTAGAAAAGGGGAAACGCTTTTATATAGAGACCTCAATATAGAAGTGGTAAAAAAAATCAGTCCGAAATTAAAAACAACTTATACTTATATGTATCAAGTCTTCAATAAAGACCGGGTGCAAAATGTATCAGGTTATGGAACTGTATTTGCAAATATTGCTGTTTTTGAAATGCAATATAAAATCAATAGTAAAAATACCTTTCGTGCAGAATTACAAAGCATGAGAACCAAACAAGATTTTGGCGATTGGGCTGTAGCACTAGCAGAATATACTGTTTCGCCGCATTGGTTTTTTGCAGCATTAGATCAATATAATTATGGCAATGCAATTGCAGAAAAACGAGCGCATTATTATAGTGGCAGTTTTGGTTATACCAAAAATGCCACCCGATTTATTGTAGGCTACGGTAAACAAAGAGAAGGATATTTATGTGTTGGAGGTGTGTGTAGATTAATTCCTGCATCATACGGATTATCACTTTCCATTAGTAGTACTTTTTAAAATGAAAAATATGAAAAATAGTAGCTTATTTATATTTGGCATCTTCGTTGCATTTACATTTGCTGCATGTGATGAAATTACAGGACCTTATACAGAAGAAGTAAATGTTACAGAAGGTGGACGTAAAATTTTATTAGAAGATTTTACAGGACATGAATGCGGAAATTGTCCTTATGGAGGATTAGAAGCAATTAAACTAGACTCAATATACAAAGGCCGTGTGATAGTGGTAGCTACCCATTGCAGCTTTTTTGCAGACACAAATAAAAATGGCAAATTCAGTTATAATTTTAAAACACCGGTTGGTGATGAACTAGATCAATACTTTTCTATTGAAACAGCAGGTTTACCAAAAGGAATGGTAAACAGGCAAGCTAAAGATGGCGATTATGGTATTTTTTCTAATAGACTACTCAATTATACCGAATGGGGTTCGAGTATTGCGATGGAACTAAATAAAACAGCTGCGGTAAATTTAAGTCTTACCAAAAACTACGATACACTAAATAGAAATTTAAATTTAGACGTAGAAATTGAATACCTAGCAAAAGGAAATATTAATCAACAATTAGTGGTTTATTTAGTAGAAGATAGTATTATTAATTGGCAAAAATGGTATGGTCATATACCGGAAGATGTTTCAAACTTTGCACATCGCCATGTATTAAGAAAAAGTCTGAATGGCACTTGGGGTGATCGTTTGAGCGGCAGCGTTAAATCTGCTGGACAAATTATTTCAAAATCTTTTATTACAAGCATCAGTCCTAAATACAATCAGAAACATTGTTACGTGGTTGCTTTTGTACAAAATAATTTAACCAAAGAAGTTTTGCAAGTCGAAGAAATAAAATTAATGGAATAAAAAAAGGCCTCGAAATTCGAGGCCTTTTTTTATTGATCTAAACCATATTTCTTTAGGTACTTTTCGTTCAGTTCGTTTTGAGAATTTTTTAACTTAATTTCAGAGCCTTGTATCCAAGCTCTTTCTACGCTTGAAGATTTCATATCTAATAAATCACCTGTAGAGATGAGCAATGTGGCATCTTTACCTTTTGTTAAACTCCCTAAATTGTCTGCTACTCCCAATATTTCTGCTGCAGATAAAGTAACTGAGCGAAGCGCCATTTCTCTTGGAACACCATAAGCAGCGGTCGTTCCAGCTTCAAAAGGGAGATTTCTTTGTTGCCAACTACCGTTAATAGCAATACAATACTTAATACCCGCATTGTATAATATGGATGCTTTTTTATACGGTAAATCTATATCGTCGTCTTCTCTACTCGGAAGCGAATGTGGGTTTTCTAAAATAATGGAAATATTATTTTCTTTTAAAAAATTCAACACTAAATGCGCGTCTCGAGCCCCTACAATAATTGGCGTAATACCAAATTCTTTTGAAAAGTTGACTGCTGCAATAATATCTTTTGAATAATCTGCTGCAATAAATAATTTTTTCTTTCCCGAAAATAAATCCTGCATCGCGGCAAACTTTAAGTTTTTAACTACCCGACGTGTTTGATTGTATGCTTTTGCTTGATTAAATAAATTTCTTAATTCAGTATAGCTTTTTTCTGTATTGGATTTTTGATCTTCGGCAGATGGTGCCCAGGAAGCGCTGTAAATACGCATAGTCGGCCAATTTAAATGAATTCCTACATCGGCTTTATATACAGCATCTTCCCAATTCCAACCCGCTAATTTCATTAAAGAACTACTGCCCGTCACAATTCCGCCTTCGGGCACCGTCATTGCTGTTAGCACGCCGTTACTCCGCACCGTTGGAATTAATTTCGAATCGGTATTATAAGAAATAAGTGCGCGCACATTTGGATTCAATTCTCCTACTTCACGATAATCTAAGGTAGCACGCACTGCTTCTACTTCTTCTAAACCTAATCTACTATAGGGAGCAATTAAACCAGGATAAATATGTTTACCCTTCGCATTAATTACGATAGCAGAAGGATCAATAATAGCATTCGTAGATTGCGCATTGTCAATTGCAACTATGATTCCATTTTTAATTTGTATCGTTCCATTTTCAATAAGCTCCCCATTCCCAATATGAATAGTAGCTCCAGAGAATATGATATTTTCTTTTTGTTGTGCATAAGCATAGTTTACTATACTTAATGCTAAAATTAATATACTTTTTTTCATCCTATTTAACTTAGTTAGACATTTCATTTTCCATGTCATCACAGTGATATAATTTTTTCTCTTTAATGCTTGCCTTTTGACTTGGCATGCCTAATTTTTTTAAGTCTAACATTTTTTGAATGAGGCGTTCCTTTTCTTTTGCAATTTGCTTCCTTAATTCTAAATCTCTTTCTGAATCAAAATAAATTACGCCATCAATAATTGTTTTTTCTGGTTTAGCATAAATAGTTAATGGATTGGTATTCCATAACACTACATCAGCATCTTTTCCTACTTTAATACTACCTACAAGATGATCTATATGGAGCATTTTTGCAGGATTTAAAGTAACCAACTTCCAGGCTTCTGTTTCTGTTAAAGCGCCGTATTTAATGGCTTTGGCAGCTTCTTGGTTAAGTCTTCTGGCCATTTCTGCATCGTCCGAATTGATTGCCGTATTCACACCAACTTTTGTTAATATGGCAGCATTATATGGAATCGCATCCATTACTTCGAATTTATAAGCCCACCAATCGGAAAATGTAGAAGCATTTGCACCATGTGCTTTCATTTTATCTGCCACTTTATAGCCTTCTAAAATATGGGTGAAGGTATTTACTTTAAAATTGAATGAATCGGCTACATGCATCAACATATTTATTTCTGATTGAACATAAGAGTGACAGGTAATAAATCTTTTCTTATTTAAAATTTCAAGCATAGTTTCTAATTCTAAATCGAAACGAGGGCTAATGGTTTTTGCTTTTGCAGCTGTACTGAGTCTCGAATAGTTTAATTTTTCAGCTTCATATTCTTTTGCTCTAGTAAATGCATCGATATACACTTGCTCAACTCCCATGCGGGTTTGAGGGAATCGCGTTTGTTGCCTATCACCCCAATTACTTTGCTTCACATTTTCTCCCAAAGCAAATTTGATAAACGGACTTGCGCCTTCAAATTTTAATTCTTCTGCCATTTTTCCCCATCTCAATTTGATGACTGCACTTTGTCCACCAATAGGGTTTGCAGAACCGTGTAAAAGTTGCGAAGTAGTTACGCCTCCGGCTAATTGTCTGTAAATATTAATGTCATCTGGATCCAGTGCATCTCCTATTCGAACTTCTGCTGTATTACTTTGTGTGCCTTCGTTAACTCCTCTTGTTATAGCAATGTGCGAATGTTCATCAATAATACCACTGGTTAAATACTTTCCAGAAGCATCAATTACTTTTGCATCGGGTGCTTGAATATTTTTTCCTATTTGAACAATTTTTCCATTATTAATTAATACATCTGTTTCGGTTAATACAGCTGGAGATTCGTTTGTCCAAATAGTCGCATTTTTAATAAGCATTTTTTCGGCCTGCATGGTGCTTGTAGTTCCATAAGCTGTGAATGGATAGTATACTGGGCCCAATTTTAAGTCTTTTTCTTTTTGAATAGGATCATTTGCAACTATAGGTTCTTGAAATGTTTTAGTCTTCATTGCAGTCCAGTTAAATGATTTTCCATCGGTGTCTGTGCCGCTTCCCATCATTTGATTTCCTACAAAACTGGCATTCAATCTAAATTTTCCAATGCTTGTAGAATCAATACTTGGATCATAAATCATCGACACTTGATTTTCAAAATAATTAAGTTTGATAGATAAGTCCGAACTGTCTGCTTTTAATCCAGTAGCCACTAAATCAATTAGTGTTCCTTTGATGGTAATTTCTTTTGTGCCAATATTACCATTTGTTACTTGATAAGTTCCTCTAATGTCGTTTTCGTTTTGAGAAGTAATTGCATAAGACTTACCATCAATCCAAGTTGATAATATAGTAGCGCTTTCTTCTTTGAAAATATTTCCAGAACAAATAATAAAATTAGCACGCATGCCTTTTTTTAAACTTCCCATTTGATCTTTAACGCCTAAAATAGTAGCGGGTGTTTCGGTTAATGCGGTAAGTGCGCTTTCTTCCGAAAGTCCATATTTTACAGCCTTTCTAAGGTTATTTAAAAATTCGCTTGGTTTCTTTAAATCACTGGTGCTGAGTAAAAATTTAATATTTGCATTGGCTAATGCTGCTGGATTAGTTGGGGCTAGTTCCCAATTTTTTAATTCTGTTAAGGAAATATTACCCGCATCAAAATAATCTTCTACGTCGTATATTTTAGGAAAGTTTAAGCCAATAATAATTACTGGGTTTATTTTTTTTAGTTCCGCTATGCGTTGGTATTCGTTTCCTGCTCCTTTAAAAATATAATTGATATTGAATTCCTCTGCTATTTTTTGTGCCCTAAAAATATCATGCACATCTGTTACTTCAAAAATTTTAATTTTAGATTCTTGCTCATTAATGGCCTGAAGTGATTGATTAAATTCCACTTTCCCTTTATTTTCTTTTAACCATTTTGCATCATAATAACTTTGTCTAATTAAAGCAATGCTGCCCATTAAAGAAGATGGATAATCTTGTTTTGAACTACCTTTTCTGAAAGACAATGCCGATGCGGCATTTGGCGATATAATTAATAAATTATCTCTTTCTGAGCCTAAAGAAACCAATGCGCTTGTACCTCTAAAAATGCCGTCCTTTTTCAAGGTATTAACTACTGTAAAACCTTGCGAACGAAATACATCAGGATCAGAATGCTTTACACTAAAATTAGTAATTGCATTAAATTCGCTTTTTACGGCTTCGTTCCAATGGTATGCGCCCTCTTTAGTA
>CAIMAP010000190.1 GCA_903838995.1 uncultured bacterium
CAATGCCATTGGTAGTCATGAAGGCAATATTGACTTTACTTAAATCTGTTGGTTTGACAATGCTGTGTTGATAGATGAGCATGGCTGCAAAAATGCCGAGCCCTATCCAATAAAATATTCCAAATGGTAAGATAAAAACTGGAATCAATACAAATACAAAAGAAAACACATGAAGTAAACTCGACAGTTGCAATGCATGCACTTTTCCTAAAGCATTGGGAATAGAATTTAATTGCAATTCGTTATCGATCTCCACATCTTGCATGGCATAAATAATATCAAATCCACTTACCCAAGTGATCACCGCAAGTGAATACCAAATGGGCAGCATGCTAAATGTTTCGGTAACACTTAAGTAGGCGCCAATTGGGGCTAGTGCTAAGCCTAAGCCCAACACAAAATGACACAATGCCGTAAAACGCTTGGTATAACTGTACCCTAATACAACTAACAATGCTATAGGTGATAAATAAAAACAGATGGGGTTAATAAAATAAGTCGCTAAAATAAAAAGTAAGCAATTGATCATTACATAAAACAATGCCTTGTTTGGACTTATAATACCTGCAGGAATTTCTCTTGATTTTGTTCTTGGATTTTTTTCGTCGAATGCTCGGTCAATGTATCTATTGAAAGCCATTGCAGCGCTTCTAGCAAAAACCATACAAGCCAGCATGAGTAAAAATTTTTGAATATTAAAGATGCCTGAATGATCGGCCATGCCTAAAACAAAACCAATAATAGCAAATGGCAATGCAAAAATTGTATGACTAAACTTGATAAGGGATAAATAATTTTTCATTAGATAGATTGCGCTACATATTGGCTGTTGATGCTGTCGATGTAATTTAACAAATCGTCTTTGCCTGTTTGTTCTTCAGCAGAGGTAACAAAATAAGCAGGTAATTCTTCCCAAGTTTGCAATAAATGGGTGGTAAATAATTCCACATTGGCTTGGGTTTTTAATTTTGATTGCTTGTCTGCTTTAGTGAACACAATAGAGAATGGAATACCTTTACTGCCTAACCAATTAATAAATTCTATGTCGTTTTTTTGTGGGCTCAATCGCGAATCGATAAGTGCCATTACGCATTGTAAATTCTCTCTGCTTTCTAAATAAGTTTTAATCATTTTTTCCCAAGCAGCACGATTGGTTCTGGCTGTTTTTGCAAAACCATAACCGGGTAAATCCACTAAATACCATTTATCATTAATAATAAAATGATTTATTACTTGTGTTTTGCCTGGATTTTGAGAGGTTTTAGCTAGGCCTTTTTTATTGCATAGCATATTGATCAAGGATGATTTACCCACATTAGAACGGCCTATAAAGGCGTATTCTGGCATATTTGCAGCTGGTAATCGATCTTGTTTGGTATTACTAATTACAAACTCGGCGGTTCTAATATTCATTCGATAAAGATAAGCTTTATGTGTTAGATTACTTTAACAAGTTCTCCCAAGCAACTTGATTTTGAATCAAAGATTTTAAATCTTGAATAGCTACTCTTTCTTGTTGCATACTATCGCGATGTCTAATCGTAACGGTATCGTTTTCTAAAGTTTCGTAATCTATGGTGATACAAAAAGGGGTACCAATGGCGTCTTGTCTTCTATATCTTTTTCCGATAGAATCTTTTTCATCGTATTGCATAAGGAAATCAAATTTCATGG
>CAIMAP010000191.1 GCA_903838995.1 uncultured bacterium
TAAGCGCACTCTAAATTTTTCTCGACACAAGTGGTAGTATAATCGCCGTCATCATCTATCACATATAACCCTTGTTCGGCAATGGCTTGTAATCCTTTTTCGTTTAAATAAGGTTTTACTTTTTCGAAAACCGTTTCCATTATTTTTAATTCTGCTGCTTCGAGTGGTGCTCCGGCATCGCCAGCTACACAACATTCGCCTTTGCATTTATTTAAATTACAGACAAAGTTTTCGGTAATTATTTCTTCCGAAATTAAAGTATTTTCTATTTGAATCATGTTTAATTTCTTTTAGCCGTTACCGGATATTTTAAGCCAGTATACGATTGCAATTCGAGGATAAGCGAACCTATTAAAATTTCTACTTCTATTTTTACAGGTATGCGATTGGCATCGTTCGAAATCCAAATATACATTTTACTATCGCGCCTAAACACACGGCCTGGTTGCAGTGTAGGGCTTACCTTAATGCATTCGTATTTGCCAGTTTCGGTACTAATGGTTTCTTTTCCGAGGTATTCTATATTAGCTGGATAGACCGCTTTATCTAAAAAATAATTCATGTGCACGCTTTCGCCCACACTGATATTTTTCAGGTCGAGCGAACGCGCAAAATAATACAAGGAAATAATATCGAAGGTATTGGCAGGTACATTATAAGTGCCTTTGCTCGCTTGTACTTTATTATCTGCTCTGTCAAAATTGGCATAAGAATTTCTTTTGTAATTACCTTCGCGCACATTTTCGGTAAACTGATAAGGCAATAATGTTTGTTGATCGACATAGGAATCATATCGATTTTTTACATGCATGAAAAAATCAAAAGAACCAGTGGTTTTACCATGGGCAATATAATGAAATGATTTTTCGCCATTGTTTTGCTTTTTACCTTCTTGTACCTCCAAACTCGCTTCGGCCGCGGTAATGAAGCCATACCTGATTTTGTATTTTAATAATTCTCCCGCTTGAAAGGAACCCGTTTTAAAATCGGGTTGTGTGTTTTGCAATTGCGCATGCAAATTTTGTATGCTAAAAAAAACAAGGAATAAAATAAATCGAAGCGTATTTTTCATGTACGAAATAAACAATTATTGTTTTTTATAGATGGGTACGGTAGAACAAGGTTCGCCATACATTATGCTTTTAGCAATGGGTTGTAAGCGGCGGGTAATTTCTACATAAGCTGCAACTGGAACTGGCAAATCGCCACATCCTTTTACCACTACACGCTCTTCTTGAAATGCAGTCCAGTCAACCTTTTCGAGGGCATCTCTAAACAAAGCATCTTCTAAAGCAACTAAATCTCCGAAGACCATTAAATGGGCAATGGGTGTTAATTTTACAGCCAATAACATATAAGCCCAAGTAGGTACGATGGCATCGGCACTGCAAATAATCGCCACATTTTTGCCTGCATAAACAGTCCAATCATTTGTTTTAATAAATTCGCGAAAATCTTTTTCGCGCAACATTAATCCTTGAAATAAATTTTCTTTGATATCGTAAACCACTCGCTCGCCTGCATGGTAATATTTCCCTAAGTCGAAAGAGATGATTCCGCTTTGGGCAACTTTATTGACAAAGTTATCTTGAATGTCCATGGCTATAAATTAAAAAAATCTAAAAGAGCTAACATAAAGCTATCTCTTTTAGATTCTAAAATTAATAAAATTCGATTAGTAAAAGCGAATTCTGTTATCCTTTATGTCGGCTTTATTTTTAAGCGCTTCTAATAATTCTTGATCTACTCTAGATTTAACACCAGCAGCTAGTTCCACTTTTTTAGCATTGTAATCTGGCAATTGCATGGCCTCGATAAAATTATCGACTGTAACTACATAAACACCTTTACCGCCAATAATTGGTTTAGAGATTTTGCCTTTCGCTAAAGAAAATACATTTCCGACTACTTCTGGCTCTCTTGCTATACCTGGAATAACTGGGAAGGCAAAGTTAAGGCCGTTAGCTACTTGTGCCGCTACGCCTGCCTTTTGCGCTATTTGTTGCATGTTACTTGCACCAGCTGCAGCTGCAATTAATTTTTCGCTTAATTGAGTCGCTTTCTTTTCTTGACGAACGGCAGCTTCTAATTCATTTTTTAAATATTCTTGGGCAATAGTTCCTTTGTCTTTGATTTGCGTCAAATTAGCGAATACATATTTATTTCCAATTTCGAATAAAGTAGACACATCGCCTTTTTTAGCTTTGTAAGCCCAACGGATCAATTCGCGTGGATTATCTAAGCCAGCCACAAAACGATCGTTTTCTTTGATGTTTTCTGCCACTCTTTTATTTAATCCGTCGCCTAATTTTAAGGCAGTAAATGCAGATGCGTCTTTTACACCAGCCAATACTTCATTAATTTTAGAATACAATGCTTGCGAAGTTTGTGAACTTGGTTCAATCTTACGATCTATTACACCCACTAAAACTTGCTTATCAAAATTCTTTTGATCGGTAATTTGAATTACATGAAAACCAAATTGAGTTCCCACAACTTTCATTTCTCCTTTTGTTCCTTTGAAACAAAAATCGCTGAAAGGTTTTACCATTTGTTTGTTATCGAAATAACCTAAGTCGCCACCTTTATCTTTAGTTCCGTCTTCTGAATATTGTTGTGCTAAAGTAGCAAAGTCTGCACCGGCATCAATTAGTTTTTTCAAACTATCTGCTTTGGTTTTCATGGCCATTGCGTTTTCGTTGGTTGCCTTAATTAAGATATGACGCGCACGAACCGAATCTGGTAAAGATTTAATCGACATTAATTTAGCAATTTTATAAGCACCACCATCAATGTATGGGCCCATAATATAACCTTGTGGCTTGCTAAACATCACGGTATCTAAAGCACCTGGCAATGCACCACGCTTAGCATATTCTGCCGCAAACTTAGTGTCTGCATTTAAAGCAATATAAGTAGAATCGTTGGTGGTAGTTTGTAAACCAACTAATTGTTGATCGATTGATTTCTTCACCGCGATGCTATCTTCTGCATTAGGCAAAACATCTACATAAATATAATCGAAGCTACGCGCATTTTCTTTTTGTGCGTATTTGTATTTGTGCTCATTATAATATTCAGCCATTTCGCTTTCGCTTACTTTGATTGAATTATCTGGAATGCTAGCATAATCTAACACTACATAAGAAATGTTAGCTGTTTTATTTTGCTCTGTAAAGTTTGCTTTTGCAAAAGCAGTTGGCGTGTACATAGCGCCTTTTACTAAATTGAAATATTTTTGACGAATGCGTTCTTCGTTGATGGCTTTTTCGAAAGCCAACCATTGTTTTTTTGTAGCACCCGTTGGATCTTGTGTATCTAAATTCTTTAAGAAAGTAACTACTTGAGAAGGGTCAAACACACCAGTTTGTGGATTGGCAAATGCACGACGCACTTCTGGATGTGGATTTTTACCTTGAATCATGTCGAAAAGCTCGTCTGCGCTAACGCTTACGCCCGATACCGCAATCGATTTTTTCAAAATAATATCTTGTACCATTTGGTTCCAAGTTTGATCTACCAAATAACCATTCATGGTTGGATTGATTTCGCCTTGTCCTGAATTCTTTTTATAGGCTTCGGTATTTTCGTCTAACTTAGCTTGAAAAGCTGTGTATTCAATACTTTCGCCGTTTACATTACCAATTTCGTTTTGTCCGTTTCCGAAAATGTTTCTACCCGAAACAATTACGTCACCAGCTAAAAATGCAACAATTGCAAAACCGATGATACCCACCAGTAAGCCGCCTTTGTTACGCATAGTTGTCATTAATCCCATATCGCTTATTCTATTTTATAATTTTTATTTTTTTAAGATGCGCAAGATACCATTTTTTGAAAATATTTCTTAGCAGGAATTTACTTTCTATCTAAGTTATTGATTCTCATTGCTCTACGTGTGTAAAAACGGTACATGGCGAACAAAGTAGCTAGGCCAAATACGATTTTGTCGGATTTGCTGTAACCCTTGCTAGTCAAGAGCATAATGGTGATAAAGAGGCAGATAGTAAAAATTCCAAACCAAATACCTTCGCTTACTTTAGATTTATTCATTGTTGAGATTAAAAACGCCCCTAATTTTAAATATTTTATAAGAACTGAAATTTTGATTGGCGGTTAAACCTTCGCCATAAATTACCTCGTTTTGGGTTTGAATGCGCACAAATTGATCGGTATAAATTTTACCGGTTTTTTCGTTCCAAATTAATTTTTCGGTATCAAGGCGTTCGCCTTTTTTATTAATCACTACCACACTATCCTTTACTTCTACCAATCCTTGGTTTTCGTATTTACGACCAAACTTGGCTTGCAAAGTGCTTTCTAAAATTAAACCAGGCGAAAAAAATTCCACTTTTAATCCTTTCGGCATTTCGCGATAAGGCTTGGCTACTTTATAAAATTTTAATTCTGGACTATTTAATCGCGCGCGCACGACAGCAGAATCGCTGTAAATA
>CAIMAP010000192.1 GCA_903838995.1 uncultured bacterium
AAGCACAATGGCAATAGGTAATAAAACAAGAGAGGCCATCCACATGCCTACCCAAACATCCAACACCCCTTTTCTAGCAAATTTTTCGCCGGTAATAGATAAAATATGAAAGAAGATGAAAAAGAAAATAGAAACAATGACCGGCATTCCTAAACCACCTTTTCTAATAATAGCACCCAGTGGCGCACCAATAAAAAATAAAATTAAACAAGCTATAGAAAGGGTAAACTTTCGATAGTATTCAATCTCGTGTCGACGAATTTTTTCAGCTAATTTATCTTGGTCTATTGCCGTGCTTTCTGAATAACTTTTAACATTTCGTATCGTTGCATAGGCACTGGCTAAAATGCCCGGCTGCGATGCCTTTGGAAAGTTTGCAAGAATATCTGGATGTATTAATTTGATACTTGCATTCGCGTTCGAATCGATTGCAAATTTTTTATCCATAAATGTATAGGCTCTGTAATTTTGATTGTAATAATCCGTCTCACTCGCTTTTTTCTTTATGAGTGAATCTTCGTAATATTTTAGCTGTTTAATATTCAGCATTGTATAATGATCTTTAAATAAGTTCTCATCGGTACGATTCATTTGAAAAGTAGATAAGTCAAATTTCACTTCGTGCTGCTTAAATTTTACACGTAAGAGTTGCTTGCGATCGTTGATGGTATTGGGCGTACCCGATTCTTCATAACTAATACCATTAAAAAGTTCGATGATTAGGAAACGATCGTTCTCGGATTTTAACATGCGTCCACTATCGGCCATCATTACATTCTTGTTTCCACTTTGATTGGAATGATTGTAAATCACAATGTCTTTTAATGTTTGTCCATCCTTTTCCTTTTTACCCACCCTTATACTAAAACCATCCATGCCATTAAAAAATACACCCTCTTTAAGGGCCAATGTTGGCTTTTGATTTTTGACATCCCACATGAGCGCACCCATTTTTAAATTAGCGTAGGGCATGGCTACATTTGAAAAATAAAATGCTCCAATACTAATAAGCAATACACAATACACCAAAGGCATCATTATTTTTCTTAAAGAAATTCCAGCAGATTTTAAGGCTACCAATTCGTAGTGTTCGCCGAGGTTACCGAAAGTCATGATGGAGGAAAGTAAGATGGCTAAAGGCAGCGCCATTGGCACCAGCGTAGAAGAAGCATAAACAATGAGTTCTAATACCACGTACCACTCTAAACCCTTGCCTACAAGGTCTTCGATATACTTAAATAAGAATTGCATTAAAAGAATAAATAATGCAATGAAGAAAGTTAATATAAATGGGCCTATGAAAGAACCAATAATGAGCTTATGAACTTTTTTTATTGGCAAATTCATTTGTTAAGCACCTAAAGCATGCGTAAGGTCTTGGATTTGATTACCCCAAATCATTTTTTTATCGGCAATTTCGGATTCGTAAGCAAAATCGATTACACAAAGTGCCACATCGCCAGTTAATTCGTCTTGTACAATTTCAAATTCTAAAAAAGAATTAGGGTCGCCATCATCCCATTTAAATCTAACTAATTTGTTTTCTCGGTTGGCCACCATTTTGGCACGCATTGATTCGTTATCCCAAATGAATAAATAATAACCGTCTTTGAATATCACATTGTCTGCAAACCAGTCTGCTAGACCATTTGGAGAGCTTAAATAACTAAATAGTGTTTTTGGAGAAGAGCGCATGCTAAACTCCATGGTAATTTTTTGCTTTAAGTTTTCTTTCTTCTTCATTCGATTTTAACAGAAATCTGCTTTTATTTGGTCATTTTTTTTAAAGGAAAACAAAATCTTCTATATTTGCAAACCATTATCCAAATAAGATAAGAAAAGGCGGGGTAGCTCAGTTGGTTAGAGCGCAGGATTCATAACCCTGAGGTCACGAGTTCAACTCTCGTTCCCGCTACATGAAAATCAAGGACTTACGTTAAATCGTGGGTCCTTTGTTGTTTCTTAGGAAGGTTGGAGAGCCGTTTTGTAGGCGGTTTTTACTTTTTACCGAATACACGAATATTTAATAAACTGATGCTAATGCTGTTTAATCCGCTAAACAAATTTATATTTTTAATTTTGAATCATGGACTTAAGTAACTTTGAAAGAATGATTCAATTGTCGGATGCCATATTCTCCAGCCGCAATGATCCCGACCAGTTGAACGTAGACGAAAATGTGATGGAGCACCTGCAGCTCATACACCCCAATTCCATAACTGAATATGATGACGGAAAGGGTCCTGTTTGTTGGATTTTATGTATACCCACCACGCTAGATTTAATGCATCAATTTATCGATCAAAAAATATCGGAAAGGGAGTTATACGAATTAACACCATTAAATACTAAATATGAAGCCATTTACCTTTGTTCGGCTTTATTATTAGAAGAATTTCGAGGAAAAGGAATCGCCCAAAGGTTATGCATTGAAGCTATAGAAGGCATCAAAATAGATCATTCAATTAAGGCATTATTTTACTGGGCTTTTAGTAAAGAGGGCGAAAAACTAGCAGAAAAGATATCGGACTTAATTGATTTACCCTTATTCAAACGATAAGAAACTATTTGATAAATTTATACTCATTTGCTTTAGATGGGGTAGCGCAAATTGTTTGCTTCCCAAAAAATCTATACCTATTACTCGCTACTAAATCGTAGATTCCATTTCTAAGAAATTTTGGAAAAATTACAGCTAATACTGCTATCCTAGGCCAACCTGATAATAGTTTGGCTATTTCAATAATTGCATCTGATTGATAATAAACCAATGTGTCTTTTAGTAAAATCACTGATGGAGCATCTTGTTTAATCAAGAATTGATTCATTATTTTTACACCCACATTTGTTTGTTGTGCGGCAAAATGTAAATTATTTTTTTTATCAAATTTGATTAAAAATAAAACCGTTTTGTTGCACATATTACACAAGCCGTCAAATAGCACAATATTCATAGATGATGTTTTTGTTAATCATTTCAAAGCTCCCAAATTATCTCCATAATCTTGAATAATTTCAAGTATTATAAAAGAGATTAGTATTTTTGAACTATTAATTTCATAGGTATCAACAATTGTCTAGTTTAATTGTTATTTAAATAATTAAAAATATTATGCTATTTCGAGCAAAAGAATCATTTTAAATTATATGTCTTCCAAAAAAGCGATTATTATAGGTGCAGGCATAGGTGGAATGGCAACCGCTATCAGGCTAAAATTACTTGGATATCATGTTCAGGTTTTTGAAAAAAATGATTATCCAGGAGGGAAATTGAGTCATTTTGAATTCAATGGTTTTAGGTTTGATGCTGGTCCTAGTTTATTTACAAGCCCTCACTTAATTGATGAGCTATTTGCTTTAGCCAACGAACCTATCGGTGAATATTTGACTTATGAAAAGATAGCCTTGGCTTGTAATTATTTTTATGATGATGGTGTTTGCATCAAAGCCTATACCAATAAGGATGCTTTTGCTGCGGAGTTAAAGCAGAAAACCAATGAGCCTTCCCAAAATATACATCGATATTTATTTGATGCGAAGGATGCTTATAATCACATAGCTATTATCTTTCTACAACATTCTTTGCACGCAATTCAGACGCTTTTTAAAGCGCCTATATTTAAAGCAATTGGCAAGTTAAAATTGGCTTATTTGTTTAAGTCATTAAATGATTATAATAAGGCTGCATTTACGTCGCCTAAATTGGTACAGTTGTTTAATCGCTTTGCTACATACAATGGTAGCAACCCTTACAAGGCACCGGCAATGCTTTCTTTAATTGCACACCTTGAACACAATGAGGGCGCTTATTACCCTAAAGGTGGCATGATTAGCATAACCAATGCCTTGTATAATTTAGCACTCAAAATAGGCGTACAATTTTCGTTTGGAAAGTCAGTTCAAAAGATACAAACTAAATCCAATAGCGTGACTGGCATAATGGTTGATCAAAAAAATTATGACGCAGCAATTGTGGTAAGTAATATGGATGTTTATTTTACCTATAAAAATTTATTAAACGATGCAAGTAAAGCAGCTAAAGTAAAAAAACAAGAAAGAAGTAGCAGTGCTTTTATTTTTTATTGGGGAATGAATAAAACTTTTCCTTCATTAGACTTGCACAATATCTTTTTTAGTGCAGATTACAAAGCAGAATTTGATGCTATTTTTAATACTGGATTGCCATTTGATGACCCAACAGTTTATATCAATATCACCAATAAATTAGAACCCGGAAAACATGCACCAATTGGTAAAGAAAACTGGTTTGTCATGATAAATGTTCCGGCAAATAATGGACAAGATTGGACTATCTTAGAACAGTTTTATCGAAAAGCAATTATTAAAAAATTAAATAAAATAATGGGGGAAAATATAGAACCCTATATGGAGGTCGCTGAGGTGCTTACACCAGTTAGCATTGAGTCAAAAACAGCATCATATATGGGCTCTTTGTATGGCACTAGCTCTAATAGTAATATGGCCGCATTTATGCGACATCCTAATGATAGCAAGACAACCTCAGGCCTTTATTTTGTGGGTGGCAGCGTGCATCCAGGAGGAGGAATACCCTTATGTTTGTCAAGTGCAAACATTGTAGCTAATTTAATCAAAGAGAAATACCATGAAAAAGAATAGCCCCATTTTTTTAGCCTTATTATTTCACATAACAGGGTTGATCGGTATTTTATTTACGCCCTATAAAGACTGGTTTGTCAGCAGCGTTCCCATTGTATTATTGATTATGTTTTTGCTGCTTTCCATTACACAAATAAAATTCTTTCGAGCATATATTGGTTTTTTCTTTATTGCTTTTGCCATTGGCATGGCAACAGAAATTATCGGAGTCAATACTGGTCTGCTTTTTGGAAATTACCAATATGGTCAAGTATTAGGTCCGAAACTATTCGGAGTGCCCTTATTAATAGGATTCAATTGGTTTAACATTGTATTTTGTTCAGGTTCTTTACTAACCCAATGCATTGATCTTCTCCGAAGAAAGTGGAATGTAAATATAAATACAATAACATACACTATGGCTGTAGTAATTGGCGGGGCTGCAATTGCAACCTGCTTTGATATTATTTTAGAGCCTGTTGCTGTTAAACTAAACTTTTGGTCTTGGGAAAACGGTTATATACCTTTATTTAATTATATATGCTGGTTTATTATCAGTGCTATTTTATTAGGCGTTAAAATGTATATTAAAAAAAATACTGTCAATACATTTGCCACAATTTTATTTATTATTCAGGCATTGTTTTTTTTACTGCTTAATTACTTTTTATAAAAAAATGCTTTCGGCTAAATGGTGTTTTTAAGCTTGAATTACTTTTTATAAAAAACATTTTATCTGGATTGATAAAAATGGCGCATAAATTCTCTATACTAACGCTATGTTAAAGCGCTGAGCGACCAAAACTTTCACAAGTAATATAATCTACTGAAGCAGCAGAAATTTGTATTACTAAGCTTGTATGGTGATGAGGATTTGTTCTGGTTCGTTTTCGCCAGTAATCAATACTGGTTTGTTAATGGCCTTTGCCATACCCCCTAATAATACCATAAACTGCTCATGTTGCGTGATCGTATGAAAATCTCTAGGATCAATATCAAATTTAATTTCTGTTGATTTAAAAAAATGAACATTCATTAAAATTTTATCTAACAGAATATTTGCAGATGAACTATAATCTTCGTTCCCTTCAAAAAACTCGTTGACAATGTCAAACTTAATTTTGGGTTCGTTTTTAACTGTTTTTCCGTTTAACCAATCTACCTTGCAATTTTCATTTACAAAGTTGATCCATTTTTCCCAGTCACTAGCATTAGTGTCTTGTATTATTACATCTCTTAACGATCCATCGTAGAAATATATTTGTTGTTTTATCTCTGACCAATTCATGGGTTCAATTTACTTAAAATAAATTCAAAAAAAAAGCCCAGAACATTGCTGATCTGGGCTTGAATAAAATTTGGCAACGACCTACTCTCCCACATTTTACTGCAGTACCATTGGCGCTGTGGGGCTTAACTTCTCTGTTCGGAATGGGAAGAG
>CAIMAP010000193.1 GCA_903838995.1 uncultured bacterium
CTACAAATAAAATTGTTGATGCAAACATTACTACATTAAAAATTGCAGATGCTGCTATAACATCAGCTAAAATTGCAAGCGATGCTATTACATCAATTAAAATTGCTGATGTAAATGTAACTACAGCAAAAATTGCAAATAGTGCCATTACTAACACTAAACTTTCGGATTCGGCTATTACTGCTGGTAAGATTATAAGTAACGCTGTTACGACAAATAAAATTCAAAACTTAAATGTTACCACCGATAAAATTGCGGATGATGCAATAACTACTGTTAAAATTGCGGATGAAAATGTGACCACAGCAAAAATTTTAGATGAGAATATTACTACTGCAAAAATTGCAAGTAATGCTATTATAAATGCAAAGGTTGCAGACTCAGCCATTACAGTAACTAAAATAGTTGCAAATAGTATTACCGCTGATAAGATTGCGAATAATGGCGTAACAACTGTAAAAATTAAAGATAACGCGATTACCACAAATAAAATAACAAACTTAAGCGTAACAAACGGAAAAATTGGAGTAAATGCAGTCAGTACTGATAAAATTTCTAAAGATGCTGTTACTGATTTAAAGTTAGCAAATAACAGTGTTTCTGAAAATAAAATTATAAATGCTGCAGTTACAGCTGATAAATTAGCAGATGGAAGTATCACTACCATTAAGCTTCAAGACCTAAGTATATCAAGAGATAAAATAATAGATGGCGATGTTACTGCTGTTAAACTTGCAACAGATGCTGTTACTACTATAAAAATAAAAAATGCAAATGTGACAAATGCTAAAATTGCGACTGCTGCAATTTCAACAGATAAAATTATTGATTCTGCCATTACTACAGTTAAAATTTTAAATGGAAGTATAACCACCAATAAAATTGCAAATAATAATATTACAACTTTGAAAATTGCTGATAATAACATCACCTCAGCTAAAATAGCCGATTCAGCAATTATAGAAAGTAAAATTTTGAGCAATTCGATTACAAGTGATAAAATAGCAGATGGTAATATATCTACTATTAAAATTACAGATGGAGCTGTAACCTCATCAAAAATAGGAGATTTAGCAATTTCAGAAGGTAAACTTGCAAATAATGCCGTTACCGTAAATAAAATTAATGGTTTAGCTGTAACCGAAGCAAAAATAGCTACAGATGCTGTAACTACTACCAAAATAAAATTAGGTAATGTGACATCTTCTAAAATTGCTGATGGAGCAATAACAGCACCAAAAATAGACCTTGAAGCAGTTACTTTTGAAAAAATTCAAAATATCAATCCAAATAAATTACTTGGAAGAACAAGTGCCGGTCCAGGTACAGTAGAAGAAGTTTCATTATCTGGAACTGGTAGTACTGTCCTATTAGCTAATTCCCCAGAAATGATAACACCTAACTTAGGTACCCCAAGTGCAGTTACTTTAACTAATGCAACTGGATTGCCTTTAGGAGGTGCTGGTGTTACAGGTACCTTATCTGTTTCGAATGGAGGTACTGGTAGATCAACATTAAGTGGAATTCTAAAAGGTAATGGAACCTCCGGAATTAATATAGCTGTTAATGGAACAGATTATAGTTTAGTTAGAGAAGTAGAAGATCAAATAGTTGCAACGTCTACTGATGAATCTACTTTTACATTATCATCAACCCCAAATGCAAGAAGTAAAGTAAAAATGTTTATCAATGGAGTTAAAGTTTTAAGAGATTCCATTTCTTTAACTGGCACAACTGTTACCTATACTAAAGCAAATAATAGAGGAATTCAAATTGAAATTGGCAATATAGTAGAATTCGTTTACTACTATTAAATTTCTCCTCCTTAAACCTTCCTTCACACCTCGCTCCTCAACAATGTTAATAATTTTGTTGAAAAGTTGTTAATAACTTTTTAGTATAAAAAAAGTTAGATTATTAACTCCAATAAATGATTTTAACTACATGTTCATGTTAGTTAACATTCTCTTAATATAGCCTATTTGCTTGATAGCATGTATGTGTTATATTTATGCTTTATTAATTTTATTTAAGAATTTTTATGCGTTTATTACTGTTTGCAAGCATCTTTTGCCTACATATTACCAATAGCTTAGCTCAACAAACCGTTCCAGTATCTGGCGGAAATATCAATGGTTCGGGAGGAAATGGAGTTTTTACCGTTGGCCAAATGAATTATGGTAGTATAACCGACAAAAACAACGTTTCCGTTGTAAAAGGCATTCAACAACCTATTGAAGTCAATCAACCTACTAATGTTGATCCAAGTTTTAATATGGCTATCAAATGTTCCGTAAGCCCCAACCCTACTTCCGATTTCGTTTTTCTAAAAATTGATGATACAAAATTCAAAGAATATTCTTTTGAATTAATAGACCTTAATGGTAAACCAATTATAAGCAATCCTATTACAGAAAATAGTACTCAAATAGATTTACGTGAATTTATTTCCGCTAACTACTTGATAAAAATAATGCATCAAAATAAAATAATAACCACTTTCAAAATATTTAAAAATTAATATGAAAAAACTTTTAATCTCCTTTATTCTTTTTATTTTTTGTTCAATTGTATTTGCTCAAGCTCCACAAAAATTGAGCTATCAAGCAATGATTAGAAACAATAATAATTCTTTAATTATCAATCAAACAATTGGTATGAGAATTAGTATTATTCAAGGTACAATTAATGGAAGTATAGTATACATTGAAAGACAGACGCCAACTACTAATAATATTGGTTTAATTTCAATTGATATTGGTTCAAACCCAAGTGGCTTAAATTTCAACACGATTAATTGGACACAAGGTCCATATTTTATCAAAACAGAAATTGATCCTACTGGTGGAAATAATTATTCAATTGTTGGCGCATCTGAATTGTTAAGTGTGCCTTATGCATTATACGCAGATAAAGCAAATACCATTACAGGTATTTTGCCAATAGCTAATGGTGGTACAGGTGCCAATAATTTAAATGATTTAAAAAATAATATTGGAATAAATTTAAAAGCAAATTTAAATTCACCATCTTTCTCTGGAACTCCTGTTGCTCCTACTGCTACAGCTGGTACCAATACAGCGCAACTTGCAACCACCGCATTTGTGTCAAGGGCAATAACAAAAGCTACTACCTTGCCTGCTACAACAACTACCACTGGTTCGATCAAATTGGCCGGTGATTTAGGTGGAACTGCAGATTTACCAATCATTTTGAATGATAAAATCACGACAAATAAAATTGCCAATAACAATGTGACAAATGAAAAAATATTGTCATTAGATGCAAATAAGATAACAGGTATTTTAAGTGTTGCTAAAGGTGGTACAG
>CAIMAP010000194.1 GCA_903838995.1 uncultured bacterium
CGGTTGGAATTTGACCAGCAATAAAAAAGAAATAACAAGCACCCAATAAAACGGCATGTAATACCAGGGTACTAATTATTGCTTTACTATTTTGTGATTCTTGCTGCATATAAAAATTATTTTAGCCTAAAATCATTTAGGATCGGTGGCTAAAACGAGTATAACTTTTAACTTATTAGAAATGTCCATTACATTCACAATGTCTTGTATCGCTACTGTTTGGTCTACATAGAGTATCACAGTTAATTCAGTTTGGTTTTGAATATAACTGTTTAATAAGGCTTCTATTTGATCGGCAGGTACTAGCTTTTTTTCAACATAATATTGTAAATCTTTGGTAATCGAAACGCTGATGGTTTTTTTGGCAACCGATTGTCCACTTGCAGCTTTGGGTAGTAATAGTTTAATCACATTTGGATTTACTACCGAAGAAGCGATCAGGAAAAACAGCATCAAAAAAAACATGATGTCACTCATCGAGGAAGCACTTACCTCTGGGGTGATTTTATGTCTTCGTCTTAAATTCATTATTTGCTAGGTTCTTCTAATAAATCGATAAAATCAATCGACTCGGTTTCTAATTTTAAAATAATTTTATCGACCATTAAATTTAAAACATGGTGACCAATATAAGCTAGAATACCAATAATTAAACCAGCTGCAGAGGTAATCATTTTTTCGTATAAACCTCCAGCAATTAAGCCAATACTGATATTATCTGATAAAGAAATGTTGTAGAAAATTTTAATTACCCCAGATATCGTACCCACGAAACCAAGCATAGGTGCAATACCTGCTATGATGCCCAAAATACTGATGTTTCTTTCGAGTTTAGCTACTTCTAATTTGCCAACATTTTCGATTGCCCCTTCAATTTCTTTGATGGGCTTTCCAATTCTCAATAAACCTTTTTGCAACATTCTGCTAATGGGTGTATTCGATTGTTTGCAAACTGTTAGTGCAGTGCTTAAATCACCTTGTTTAATAAACTCTCTTACTTGAAAAAGTAAATTCGACTCATCTTTATTTGCTTTTCTTAAAGTGAAATATCTTTCAAAGAAAATATAAAAGCCCATAATAGATAATGCAGCAATAGGATACATTACCCATCCACCTTTTAAAATAAGCGACAATAAATTTAATTGTTCAGGAACAACTGCTTTTGCTACTGCTGGAATGGCTTGAACTGCTTGCACTACTTGTTTTACAGTGTCTGCGCCAATGGTTTCTGTTATTTGTAATAAGGTCATGTTGATGAGATTATTGAATATGTATATAAAAAATCGGATTTATTTGGTTGGCTAAAGATAAATTTTCTTTTGCTTCTTTCATAGTATCATAATCGCCAATAATTACACGGTAGCCATTTTTAATTTTAATCAATTTGGCTTCAAAGCCGGTGTAATTTAAATTAAGCTCCATGTTTTGGGCCTGTACTTTAGATTTATAAACGCCAGCAACGAGCTGATATTTCTTTGGCTTCCAAGTATTTTCGAGCGAGCTAGTTTCGAGCGAATCGTAGTTGGTAAACGATGCGGTGTCTGCTATGTCTTCCTCAACTTCGACATCTTCTATTGGATTGGTAGTTGAAACGCTTTGCGATTGCTTTTTAAAGGCCGTATTGTTTTTTACAATTTGTGCAATAGGAATAAGGGTGTCTGCCGCTGTAATATTTAAACTATCTAGGCTTGCCATTTTGTTTGGCAGCGTGTCTTTTATCTTTAACACCTGAGTTACCGTATTTATTGTTTTTTGTTTCGAAAAAATACTGGGTCTAGAAATTACGAATAAAAAAGTATAGGCAATTAAAAACACCACACTGGCAATGCTGATGTTGCGCCAGTTCCAAGTTTTTATTTTAGCTAGCAATCGCTCTTTCCAAATAACAAATAAGGGAAGTGCAGTTTTCGAATCATTTGTTTCCTCGTTAGCCACTTCATTTGCTTCCGAAATAGTTTCGGTTGCTAAATTTTCATCAGCTGTTTTTATAGTAGCAATTTTAATCGGGCTAAAGCCGTAAGACTCTTCATCTAAAGCACTTTCGGCAATTGGTGTTAATTTCCAAATATCGTGTTCGGCTTGAATGCTGCCAATATTTTCGAGTTCAATACTTTCGCCTTTATCGATTAAAATTTTCCATTCGTTCACCGTTTCTGTTAGGAGATTTTGTGCTTCTTGAATAGAAATATTTTCTTGCTTAGCTAATTGTTCGGCTAATTGGAAATCTTTACTGCCTTCGTTTTTTTCAAAAACCAAGATTTGCTTACCTGCGTTTAATAGTGCTTTATCTGCAGAAAAATTAGCATGCTGCGATAGCTTGCTCAAACAACCAAAGCCTGGTATTTCCAAGCTATCCGATTGTTTTAGCAAATGGCTAATGGCAAGGGCTATTTTTTGCATCATCATTATTAAAAATTAAAGCTTAAACCTAGCATGGCTTGAAAGCCATAGCTATTGTAATAGAGGTAACGCGCTCTTTGGTAATTTAAAATATTATTGAACTGTGTAAACACCGAAATAATTTTAGAATATTTATAATCAATGGCTAAATTTAAATCTGTACCACCCGCAATGCTTTGCATGCCGCCCAATTGGTAGTCTGTTGTTTTCATACTCGAAAACGAAAGCAGGTCCATTTGTAATCTAAATTTATCTGCAATAGCATAAGTTGCGCCTGCATTGATTTCGTAGGTTGGTTTATGATACGCTTCGAGAACAGTATCGGTTTGGTAGGAGTGAATAGCTAATTTTCCAAACAACCTTAATTTACTATTGCTTTGGTGCGTAACTTCTGCAGATAAATGAAACGAACTCGCATTTTTTCCATCGTAAATAATTGTGTATTTACGCATGTCGTTATTGTCTACTATAAAGTAGGCATCGTTTTCGGTTTGTTTTAAATTCACATTTAATAAATAAGCGGTTCTGGTACCAATACTTCCTCTGGCACCGGCATATATATTCAATTTTTCGTTGCTATTTTCGATCGCAACATTACCAATAAAAGGATTTTCGATCGCAAAATTATTCATTGAATTTTTATGCATCATTCCGTTGATACCTGCATAAGCTATTAAAGATGCGGGTTTCCAGTCGTAAGTGTATTTTACATTTGGATAAGCATGAAAAGAACTTTGATTACCCGATTCTATAAAAGAAATTAAACCAATGGTTAAGGTGCCGTTGCCTTCTTTTAAACTAACGCTTGGACTAAACTCCATTAAATTATTTTTACTAGTAATCGCATTCGACTCCGATTGCGATGCATCTAAGCCTATTTTAAAATCATATACATCGTAGCTAAAATTACCACCCGTAATCATTCTATTTTCTTTTACAGTATAGGCATCGTTCAAGCTGTAGGCATTAAAAAATACATCGTATTTTAATTTAGCGGTATTCTGAATATTACTGACCAAGCTGGTTTGTAAACTAATCACCTCGTATTGTTGTCTGGTCGTATCTTTGTTGTAATCGAAGATAGAATGATCATAACCATAAAAATGATTCACCGCTCTATTGTAATTTAAAGCTGCAGTAAGGGTATTGCTTGTGTTCATTTTTTTAAGCCAAGTACTTAAATCGTTCGTGCTGTTTTGCATGTTGGCTACATCGCTATTGCTTGCTGCACGGTGGTTATAAGCAAAACCAGTTTGCAAATCTTTAGAGCGTAAATTGTTCCAATACAAATCCACTAAACTACCTGCGTAATTGCCTCCTGCCATTCTTAAATAAACCGGATAGATTTTAGTAATGCTTTCCGATTTCATTTTTTCGGCCGCAATAGGACTGGTTTTAGTTAAGCTATCTAATCCAAAAATTAAAGTTTGATAAGTCAATGGTGCAATTTGTACCATGTCTGTTTTTATTTCTGGATTGGTATTGATTCTTAAAGCCTCGGCCAAAATGGGTTTGTAAGAACGCACCACATTTACTTGTTCGGATACATTTTTTTGAGCAAAAGCCGAATGGCCAAGCAAACTAATGGCAACCAAGCATATATTTTTATGGATGTTTTTCATATCTCTCTTGCGTTTTTATTTGGTAATTAAAAAACTAGCTAATTTACTTTTTGCTTCCTCTGCAATTTCATCTTTCCCGTCGTATTCGTCTATAATAGATTGAAGCGTAGACTTGGCTTGAAAATCGTTGCCTAATTGGTGGTAAGTATCGGCCAGTAAAATAAAGCCTTTAGCTACCCAGTATTCGTAAGATGGCACTTGATTACTTAAATCAAAGCAAGCTTGCTGTGCTTCGAGGTATTGCCCTTTGTCGAATAAAATTTGTGCTAAATAATATTTTGCTTCGGCACCAACAGCGGTTTTGGTTTGCTTGGTTACCGTTTCAAATTCTGTGGCTGCTGCACTATTATTTTTTTGTTTGTAATATAATTTACCTAAATATAAATGCGCTAAATTAATATCATCCGATGCCGATTTTTCGTAAGCAATAATTTTTTGTGCATAAGCGGCAATGGCGGTGGTATCATTTAAATTCATATAAGCACGCATGGCAGAACCAATGGCTTCGGCATAATTCTCTTTGTATTCGGCTACTTCCTCCAGTTTAGCAAATAGGCTAGCTGCTTTTTTATATTCTTTATTTTTGAATTCAATACGGCCCGCGTATAACAATGCCCTTTCTAAATAAATAGTTTTGTTGTTTTCAATAATATAATTGAAATCGCTCAAAGCCAAATCTTCTTTCGCTAATTTTAAATAACATTCGGCTCTATTGGCATGCGCTTCGGTACTAAATATACCCGCTTCAAATTTGCTCAAATAAGAATTGAATCCGTTGATCGCATTTTCGTAATCGGCTTTTAAGTAGCGGGTGTTCGCGCTTTGGTAAGAGATAGAATCTTGTGCATTGGCGCTCACCGAAGCAAATGGTAAGGTTTTCAAATAACTTAAATAATCGTCGCCGGTACCTGCATCAACATAAATATTTTTGATGGCTAGTAAAGCTTCTTTCGCTTCTTCGCTGCCTGGGTATTCGGCTATGATGGCTTTATAACTACTCAAAGCCAATTCATCTTTTTCTTCGTTATAATAAATCAAACCTAAACTTAAGCGCGCTTTGGCTACATACCTCGAGTTTGGATATAATTGAATTAAATTGTTAAAGTATAAAGTAGCATCGCTATTGTTATTCATACTGAAATAGCTATTCGCAATTTCAAAAGTAGCATCGTCGGCGTAAGCCGATTTGGTATAGTTATTTAACACTTGTTTCAGTGTTACAATTTTATCGTTTTGTTTGCCTTGTAAGCCTAAAATAATTCCTTTCTGAAATAAAGCATAGTCGGTTCCACCAATGTGATCGTTGGCAATCTTGTTGTAAGAAAATAAAGCTTTATCGTAATCTTTAATCACAAAATAGCCATCGGCTAATCTTAGCGTAGCATCATTTATTTTTTTATTATCAATAACGCTGGTTCTGTCTATGCCTTTTAAAAATTTATCGAAATAAAATAAAGCCGATTTATATTCTTCTTTTTTGAAATATGCATAACCCAATTGGTAGTTCACTAAATTGGCTAAGTCTGGCGCTGCAGCAGCAGATTGGTTATAAAGCGAAAAGAATTTCAAGGCATTGTCGTAATCGGCTAATTGATAATAGCAATCGGCTTTCCAGTAATTGGCATTGGCCGAAATCGTTTTATCGCCATTTAATAAATTTGCTTTATTGAGTAATGCAATGGCTTCTTTGAGTTCGTTATTGTTGATGAGTTCGATGCCTCTGTAATAATTTACTTTTTGTAAAGCTAAATTAGATGCCGTCGATTTTTCTTCGAGTCCTTCTAAAATCACAATGGCTTCTTTATAGTTTTTGGTAGAAAGCAAAGCTTCGCCTAATAAAGAAGCGGCCTCGTTTACATGTGCCGATTTTTTATATTTCTTTAAAAATGCCTGAAAAGTTTCAATAGCAGTTTGGTTGAATTGCAATTCGTAAGACAATTTACCATAGTTAAAATTGGCTTCTTCTTTTACATTGTTTTCGAAAGGTAACCTGCCCGATTTCCAAAAGGCATTACGCGCCGATTGCTTATCGTTGATGCCGATATAGCTATGGCCCATTAAATACAGCGCATACTGGCTATAAATATTTTTTCGTTCTGCAATTTGCTCGGTTGTTTTAATGCTTTCTGCAAATTTACCCGATTGAAAATAGGCATTAGCTAATTCGTAACTTTCTTGGTCGTTGAGCGCTTGTTTTTTTCGCGCAAGCTCGTAATAGTTAATAGCCAATTCAAATTTCTTAGCCATGTTTGCGCTCGAAGCGGCAAGCACTAAAATTTCTCTTTCGTTTTGTAATTTGGGTGTATTTAAAATTCCAGCGGTATAACTTAATAATTCTTCATAGCTTTTTAAATCGTAATTGATTTTAATAATGGTATAAGGAATCACTTCGGCGTAAGTTTTAGAATCTTTCAGCTTGCTCAAACTTGCAAGCGCCTCTTTGTATTTCTTTATTTCGTAATAGGCTAAACCTTCGTAATAGGTAGCAGGGTAGGCGTATTTAGAGGTATTGCTTTTTACGCGTTTTAAATTTACAATCGCTTTATCGAATTTTTTTTCTTGAAACAAAGCATAACCATTTCTAAAATGATACTCTAATCGTTGGTTAGCAGAAAAAGTACTCGGGTCGGTTTTATTATACCAATCTATGGCATCTGGGTAATTGGCCTGGCGATAATAAAAATTTCCTAATTCGAAAGAAGCCAGTTTAGCATTTGGATTTTCTGGATAATGCGTAACAAAATGCAATAATAAATTTACGGCATTGTCATTGTATAATTCGAGCCCGCATACTGCAGCATAAAATTCTGCATTGATTCTTAACAACGAAATGTCTTTGCTGTCTTTCTCGTCTTTTTGTTGATCGATGGCTTTTTCTACATCTTCGAAAAGCTTATGAGCGGCAACAAATTTTCTGTTATCGTATAAATTGAGGGCTTCTTTATAAATTTTATCGGGGTCGATATTTTTAGCGCTTTGTTGCGCAAAGTTATTTTGAACTAAAAGTAAGCTGAGGGCTGCTGCAATAACTGTTCTTCTCATCATAAATACTTGTCAAATGGATAATAACAAATCTATTATTTTCGAAAGCAAAACCTTCAAAATTAGGCAAGGAGATTTCCACATTTCTTGATCAAAAAACGCTTGAAAAGGCAAATTAGTGTAGGTTCGATGGCTTATTGCAGCCAAGTACCGTATTGGTAAATAATTTTGATTTTGCTTGAACGCGAGATCAGGCCTGGGTTTAAGCCCATTTTACCTTCTGGAATAGCGCTATGCAATTGCGCATAGTAATCAATCCATGCCGGAAAAAATGCCTCGCTGCCAGGTTGTTTATAAGTCATGGGCTGTCATTTAAAAAGGGGCTTTTCTTTTGCTGCATCTAAGAAAACGGCATAAATCAGCTCCGAACAATAAAGCGAATCGTTGTTGGGTAAAAAACGATCATCGTATGGAATGCCCATACTTGCAATGGCCAACGCGCAGGCATTTTCGATACTTTTTTGGTATTTCTTTTTGAGTCTTGCGGCAATAACTATCGGTTTACCCGTAGCATCAAAGCTTCTACCTAAAAATATATTTAGGCTCGTGAATTGCACCTTGCTGCCAATGGCTTCGATCACACCTAATTGATTTTGGTAATTAACTACAATTCCCACATGCGAAAAATCTTTGCCATGGTAGCCTTTGGTAACGGCATTAATGGCATTGCATAATGGGCCACATTGTAGGTCTTGAAAAACGATGTCGCCTGCTTTAAATTCTTGGGCTTGCAGCGTAAAAATACTACTGCAAAAAAATAAAAATGCAATAAAGGTTTTACGCAACATTATTTCTTTTTGATTTGCGTACGATAGGTTTCTTCGTCGAAACCTAAAATTATTTTGTTACCATTTTCTATAATAGGGCGTTTAATTACCGATGTTTTCTCGATCATTAAAGCAATGGCCTTTTTCTCTGAAGTAATGCTGGCTTGCGTTTCGGCGTCTAGCATGCGCCAAGTAGTTCCTTTTTTATTTACAAGCGCTTCCCAACCCACCAGCTCAATCCATTTTTTTAATTGCGCGGCGGTTACGCCTAGTTTTTTAAAATCATGAAATTCAATTGCTATTTTATGTTGCTTTAACCAGTCTAGTGATTTTTTAACCGTATTGCAATTTGGGATGCCGTAAACTTTCATATAATTCAAATTAAACTTAAAATTACAAAAGGATTTTCAATTATTTCTTAAATACCTTATCGTCTATGCCCTTGTTAATTTGAATATTACTTAAATGGATGTCTATGCTGCCGGTTTTGGATTGGTTTGCGGGAAGGGTGCTGGCACTTTTGGTTTTGTTTACATCTGCGGCTAAGGCTTTTGGAATCTTAAATTTCTTTACATCTACCGTAAACAATAAATGATTTGGCAAGCCATAAGCCCTACCTGCGGCATCGTATTGGTAATTAATAAGCAAATTTCCATTGCTCTTGGTGGTTAACTGCGATTTTAACACAATGGCATTTTTAGTGTCCACCCAAAATTTTCCAATAATCAAATCGTTGTTATCGTTGTTTGGAATAAGGTGAATAATTTGTGTAGCTGTTTGATCGATGGTTTCGTTGCCGGCTAAAACGGCTAAATAAC
>CAIMAP010000195.1 GCA_903838995.1 uncultured bacterium
ACTTGTGGTGGTTGTAAATGGCAAAATTTAGCCTATACGGCTCAATTGGCTTTCAAAGAAAAAACAGTAAAAGATAATTTAGAAAGAATTGCTAAAGTGCCTTTGTCTACTATATCACCAATTGTTGGTTCAGAAAATATCCAGTTTTATAGAAATAAAATGGATTATACTTTCTCTAACAAAAGATGGCTAACGATAGAAGAAGTAGCTTCTGATTTGAAAATTGAAGAACCCGCTTTAGGATTTCATGTGCCTAAAAGATTTGATAAAATTATTGAAATAGAAAAATGCTATTTGCAAGATGATCGCGCGAACGACATCCGAAACGAAACGGCTAAATTCACCAAAGCTAATGGATACGACTATTACGACATCAGACAAAACACTGGCTTGATGCGTAATTTAATTATCAGAAATACCAGCACCAATGAGTGGATGGTAATTGTAGTGTTTGCTGAAGATGAACAAGAAAAAATAAGTGCATTACTTTCGCATTTAAAAAATACTTTTCCGTTTATTACTTCTTTGCTGTATGTAATCAATACCAAAAAGAACGATACCATTTTTGATTTAGAAATTCTTACTTATCATGGTGCAGATTTTATTTCAGAAAGCATGCAAGATTTAAAAGGAAAAGAAATTTCTTTTCGCATTAGCCCAAAAGCTTTTTACCAAACCAATTCGGCACAAGCTGCAAAATTATATCAATTAGCTACCCAAATGGCTGAACTAACTGGCGAAGAGGTGGTATACGATTTATATACCGGAACGGGTACCATTGCCAATTTTATTGCCTCTTCGGCTAAAAAAGTAATTGGTATTGAATATGTAGCAGATGCCATTAAAGATGCGGTTATTAATTCCGAAATAAATGGCATCGACAATACTTTGTTTTTTGCTGGAGATATGAAAGAGGTATTGACAACCGAATTTATTGCAACACATGGCAAACCACAAGTTGTCATTACCGATCCACCAAGAGCCGGTATGCACGAAGATGTTTGTCAAAAACTACTTTTTATGCGTAGCGAAAAAATTGTTTACATCAGTTGTAATCCTGCTACACAAGCCCGAGACATTGCTATTTTAGATGAAGCTTACGAAGTAGCTAAGATTCAACCGGTAGATATGTTTCCGCATACCGAACATGTAGAAAATATTGTATTATTAACTTTGAAAAAATAAATTACTGCTTGCGCATATGGAACCAAAAGACCTATTCGAAAACGCATCCGAAAAACCAAAAGAGTCTCCTTTAAAAAGTTTAGAAACAGACTTAATTCTTTATAGCGAAACCTTAAAAGAAATAGCTTTAGAAATTTTAGAAGAAAAACTTTCCGAATTTCCTATTTTTATTGCCCACCAACATCAAGTTTCTTTAGGCGAACAAGTAGTCGATAAAGAAGAGCTGTCTACCGAATGGAATATCAATGTCTCTTTTTTAGAAGATTTTATTAGGCACGGTGCGATTTTAGAAGAAAAAGTCGAATTTTTTAAGAAAAGTTATAAAGACCCTAAAAACTATGTATGTTTATTTGTGGTTGTGCCAGAAGGCGCTAACTTTGTATTCTTCCCATATAAATAAAGGTAATCATGGCTGCTAAAAAAAGTATTCAAATTTTAGACCAAGCGCAAATCAAACAAAAAATTGATCGCATTGCGTATCAAATTTTAGAAGATTGTTTTGATGAAAAAGAAATTATCATTGCAGGCATTGCAAGCAGAGGATATGTATTTGCACAAAAACTCGAAAAAGTATTGAGCAAAATTTCAAAAATAAAATGCACTTTAGTAGAAATTACTTTAGACAAAGACAGCAATAATTTAGTGGCTAGCACCAATATTTCTGTTAGCCTATGCAAAAATAAAACCATTATTTTAGTAGATGATGTATTGAATTCGGGTAGAACTTTATTGTATGGTCTGTCTGTATTTTTAAATATTCCTACCAAAAAAATCAGAACAGCTGTGCTGGTAGATAGGAGTCATAAATTATTTCCAATTTCAACCGATTACGCTGGATATACCATTAGCACTGTATCTCAAGAGCATATATCGGTGGTATTTGACAAAAATAAAGAAGCGGTATATCTTTCTTAATGAGCGAATAGCTCAATTTGTTCGACTATCCCATTTATATTGATCGAAAGACCACTCATGCTTAAATCGGCTTGTTCGTAGAAAGGCATTCGGGCTTGCAATTGATTTGAAATAAATTCTTTGAGTTGATTTTCATCTAAGCCAATAATACTGGGTCTTATTTTCTTTGCTTTCGATAATCGTTCGAACAAAATCGACTCTTGCAAATCTACATAAATCACCAAACCATTATCTTTCATAAAACGCAAGTTGTCAAAAAAGCATGGTGTGCCACCGCCGCAGGCCAGCAAAAAATTATTTTCAGTTTGGAATGTTTGCAAACAGGCCAGCTCCATTTCTCTAAAAGTGGATTCACCTAAGAATTTAAATATATCGCTGATACTGCAGCCTGCCTTGGCTTCTATGAGTTTGTCTAAGTCGAAAAAAGTAAGGCCCAGTCGATGGGCTAATTTTTTTCCGATGGTGCTTTTGCCTGCCCCCATAAAACCAATTAAAAAAATCGAAGATTTTTTTGCAGTTAATTCCATCTGCTTAAGCGTTTAGTTTAACACGAGGATCTAAAAATCCGTATAGTATGTCTACTAAAATATTGATGATCACAAATAAGAATGCAATAAATAATACTGCCCCCATCACTACCGGAAAATCGGAAAGTTCTAAAGCATCTACTGTCACTTTCCCTAAACCATTCCAACCAAAAATATATTCAACAAAAAATGCGCCAGCCATTAAAGAAGCAAACCATCCCGAAACTGCAGTCACTACCGGGTTTAAAGCATTTCGCAAGGCATGACGAAAAATAATTGCGCCAGCAGATAAACCTTTTGCCTTAGCTGTTCTAATGTAATCTAAACTCAATACTTCTAACATCGAACTGCGTGTGAGTTGCACAATAATTGCTAATGGGCGAATGCCCAATGTAATAGTTGGTAATATGATATTTTTTAGATTGAGAATTTCTCCATCAAAAGGATCGTAATCATATAAACTTCCTGATAAATTTAAACCCGTATAATCTCCTAATACAAAAGCAAAAAACCATGCAATTAAAATCCCTGCAAAAAAGGAAGGCATGGAAATGCCTAGAATAGCAGTAGATACAGCTAGTTTATCAATCCAAGTATCTTTAAAAATGGCAGCCAATACACCCAATCCAATTCCAATAATGGTGGCAAATAACATAGCTGCCAAAGCCAATAAAGCGGTGTTTGGAATGGTATTCCATAAAATTTCGGTTACTTCTTTTTTAGTTTGATAAGACCTACGCAAATATGGTTTTTTCAAAACCAACATACGCTCAGCCGATAAATTTGCAATGCTTATAAAATGATATTTAGCTAAGGTTTCCGAATCGGTTGCGATAATACTGATGGGCGATAAATCGGAAACATAATTAACAAACTGTACCGATTTGGGTTTATCCAAACCAAACTCTTTGTTTACCGCTTCCATTGTTGCCACATCACTGCGTTGCCCCTGCGTCATTCTGGCTGCATCTCCTGGCAAAATAGTAAACAAGGTAAACACCACTGTCACCACGCCAAATAATACCAGTAATCCGTATCCTAATCGTTTGATTAAATAGCTGATCATTTGTTTATTTGAGTAGCGATTGCTTTGGCACTAGGTAGCGCGCGAAAAGCCCATTTGTTTATAATCACTCCGTTTTGAATTAATAATACGCCAGGATTTGATCTTACCATTGTTTTTAAAGTAGTCGCATCACAATAATAAAAAGAAAACATGATGTTTGATTCATGACGAATATTTTCTGTAGCAATATCAATACTTGCCGTTAAGCCTATGGTGTTAATTTTATATTCCTTTTCTAATTGCACAGCAAGCGCCGAAATGCTTGCTAATACGGTAGGATTCGCCTTTTCTAATTCGTTACTTACCACCCATAGTCTTGCACCTGCATAATTAATAAAATCTTCAGAATAATCGTTACCATCGGCATCGGCTATTCTTAAGTCTTTAATTTTTGGCTTAACACCTGCTCGAATTAATTTATTTTCTGTTTTCACCCACTTCCAAGTAATGTCTTGCCAAGGGTAATTTTTTAAATCAAATTCTTTTTGCAAACCCTCTTTTTCGTAAGTCATAACGGTGGTAAACGAGTCGGTAAGGGAACCAGCCGGTACCTTCATTTGCTCGGGAATATTATTGCCAATTTTATAGGGTAAAAAATCTACCACCGGTAAGTAAAATAAACAAAACACACCAAATAAAATGGCCAGTAAAGTTGTCGAAAGTAAAATAGTGATCTGTCTTTTTTCTGAAAACGCAGATGTTAGTTTTTCTTTGCTTTTAAAGATGATTAAAATTAAAGCTAATAAAATAACATCTTTTATAAATGATTGCCATGGGCTCAATTTAATAGCATCGCCAAAACAACCACAGTCGGTCACCTTTCCACTGATAGCAGAATAGCCGGTGAGGATGGTAAAAAACACAATTAAAATTAACAACAACCAAGCCGTTAATTTATTGCGCAAGGAAAGCAATAAAGCAACACCCAAGATTACTTCTAAAGCACATATAAAAACAGAAAGCGCAAGTACCATTGGATTTAAAAAAGTAAGTCCAAATAATACAAAATATTCTTCGAGCTTAATAGAAAAACCCGTAGGGTCGTTTAATTTTATTAAACCTGAAATGATAAATAATATCCCGACAAAATATTTACTAAACTTTAACATATTTTTAAGCGGTTAATTTAATCAATGCAAAAACTGAATAATTAATAATGTCTTGATAATTTGCTTTCACCCCTTCCGAAACCAAAGTATTGCCTTGGTTATCTTCAATTTGTTTTACGCGCAATAATTTCATCAAAATTAAATCGGTCAAAGAACTCACCCGCATATCTCTCCAAGCCTCCCCATAGTCATGATTTTTATCTTCCATTAAAGATTTAGTTTCGTTTATTTTTTGATCAAACAAACTATTTACGATACTCACTTCTAACTCTAGCTCTGGCGATGTTAGTTCTAATTGAATCATGGCAATCACACAGTAATTAATAATGCCAATGTACTCCGGAATAATTCCCTCATCTACTTTACTTACTTTTTTATCCTCGAGTGTTCTGATGCGTTGTGCTTTAATAAATATTTGATCTGTGATAGATGAAATGCGCAATACACGCCAAGCCGTACCATAATCCTTGGTTTTTTTCAAGAATAAATCTTTGCAGGTTTTAATAACCGCATCGTATTGATTTGTAGTCTTCGTTTGCAATTTTTTTATATTTTTACGTAGTGGATAAAAATACAGCTTTTTACCAAAAAAACGCCATTTCGAACAATGGGATTTTCATAGATCTTAGTAAACCTAAGGTAATGGGCATTCTCAATTGTACGCCCGATTCTTTTTTTGAAGGCAGTCGGACCCAAAATACCCAGGAGGCTTTAAAAAAAGCAGCCGAAATGATTGCCCAAGGCGCAGATATGCTCGATATTGGCGGTTATTCTACTCGGCCAGGCGCATTGCACATTTCCGAAGCAGAAGAAATTAACAGAACACTCCCCATTACGGCCGCTATTAAAAAAGAGTTTCCGCATATTCCGCTAAGCATCGACACCTTTAATAGCCAAGTGGCAAAAGCACATTTAGATCAAGGAGTTGACATGGTAAATGATATTTCGGCAGGTGAACTAGACCCAAACATGTTTAAATTGATACAAGAATTTAATCCAATTTATATCATGATGCATATGCGAGGAAATCCGCAAACCATGACACAGCTTTGCGATTACGAAAACTTGCTCGAAGAAATAATCACTTATTTTCAAGAAAAAATAAATACAATTGGCCATGCCAATGTAATCATCGATCCTGGATTTGGCTTTGCTAAAACCAGCGGCCAAAACTTTGAACTTTTACATCAGCTAGCCAAATTAAAAACTTTAGCACAGCCTATTTTAGTAGGAATTTCTCGAAAATCGATGATTTATAAATCCTTAAATATTAGCTCAGCAGAAGCACTCAATGGCACAACCGCTTTACACATGGCGGCTTTGAGCGCTGGTGCGCAAATTTTAAGGGTGCACGATGTACTGGAAGCCAAACAATGTGTAACTTTATTCAATCTATTAAATAATTAATCAATATGGAAGTCTTTGATCTTGGATTGGTAAAACTAGGACTGTTCGATGTAATTGACATTGTATTAGTAGCCTTTATTATTTATCAAATTTACAACCTCATTAGAGGAACCATTGCGGTCAATATTTTTATTGGTCTGTTGTTAATTTATGGTTTATGGATTGGTGTAAAAGCGCTTAACATGCAATTACTTTCTGGCATTTTAGATAAAGTAATTGGACTTGGATTGATTGCATTGCTCATTTTATTTCAACAAGAAATTAGGCGCTTTTTATTATTGATTGGAAAAAATGCGGTCTCTAAAAAGAATAGTTTTTGGAGAAAAGTTTTGGTCACTAATACGGCAAACGATGAGTTTGCTAGCAATTATATACAAAAAGTAATTGACGCCTGTAAGTCAATGTCTATAAGTAAGACAGGCGCTTTAATTGTATTTGCTAAAACATACGAAGAACAAATTTTTAACAATAATGGAGAGTCCATTGATGCTAGAATTTCTAAAAGATTATTAGAAGCCATTTTTGCAAAAACCTCTCCAATTCACGATGGTGCAGTAGTTATTTCTGAAGGACTAATTAGGGTGGCCAGTTGCATTTTACCCTTAACAGAAAATAGTGAAATTCCGGCGCAACTTGGATTAAGACATAGAGCTGCGGTAGGTATTACCGAACAAAGTGATGCCATTGCCATTATTGTTTCGGAAGAAACTGGATTTATTTCTTATGCCAGCAGAGGAAAAGTTAGAACAAATATTTCTTTACAAGAACTCGATCGCTTGTTACAAAAAGATGTGGCATAAAAAAATCGGATAGCTTTCACTATCCGATTCAAAAAAATCTTTTTAATTACTTAGCAAAATTCTTCGAACGCTGCTTTTAAATTTTCTGCAATTAATTGTGCGGGTCTGCCTTCAATATGATGTCTTTCGATCATGTGTACCAATTTACCATCTTTAAATAAAGCAATGGATGGTGATGATGGCGGATATGGCATCATGTATGCTCTTGCCGTATCCACAGCCTCTTTTTCCATTCCTGCAAAAACAGTAACTAATTTGCTAGGTTTTTTAGCCCCATCAATAGCCATGCGTACTCCTGGACGGGCATTTGCAGCCGCACATCCACATACCGAATTGACCATTACTAAAACGGTTCCTTCCGACTTTACCGCCGAATCTACATCCGTTGCTGTCAATAATTGTTCAAAACCGACATTTGTTAACTCTTCGCGCATAGGCGCAACCATATATTCTGGATACATAATATTTTATTTTAAATACAAATTTATAAAGAAAAAACGCTTTAAAATAGCTTTTCTAATAATAGTTCTTCAAATTCAGTATTTTTTTTGTTTTTGGCAAACACTTAAGGTATTTTTGCGTTTGATTTAAAAAAATAGAAAACAAAATGGTAGATACTTTCGTAAAGTACAAAGTTGCAGACATTTCATTAGCAGAATGGGGTCGCAAAGAAATTGGTTTAGCTGAGGCAGAAATGCCAGGTTTAATGGCTTTAAGAGCAGAATATGGCGAATCTAAGCCTTTAAAAGGCGCACGCATTGCTGGTTGTTTACACATGACCATTCAAACTGCAGTTTTAATCGAAACATTAACAGCATTAGGTGCTGAGGTTACTTGGTCATCATGTAATATTTTTTCTACGCAAGATCATGCTGCTGCTGCAATTGCTGCTGCAGGTATATCTGTATATGCTTGGAAAGGTATGAATGAACAAGAATTTGACTGGTGTATTGAACAAACTTTGCATTTTGGTGAAGAACAAGCGCCTTTAAATATGATTTTAGACGATGGTGGTGATTTAACTAACATGGTATTTGATAAATTCCCACAATTAGTA
>CAIMAP010000196.1 GCA_903838995.1 uncultured bacterium
CCACAAGTATGAAAATGACTGCAAAATACTTCTGCACGCTGAGGAGATAATGAGTGAAAATGAACGGCCTTTCCTTCTGCAAAACTTTTCTTTTTCTTGAAAATTTGAATGTCAACCACATCTCCGGGAACCACTTTTTCTACAAAAATGACATAGTCATCAATTTTTGCTACACACTTACCTTCAGACGCAATGTCTAAAATGGTTACTTTTTCGTATAAGGGTAATATTTTATCGGCCATATTTCATTCAAATTTCAAAGGTAGGTTTAAATAGCTTAATTTTAAGGAATAATGGGTAAGAAAATTAAGCTATTTATTTTTTGCTTGCTGCTATTTCAATCGCTAGTAGCCTCTCACATTGTTGGTGGTGGTTTTAGTTATCGTTACTTAGGGAACAATCAATACCAAATTAAATTAGCTTATTATAAAGATTGTGGTCCAAGCTCCATTGGCTTTCCGCCGGGTAGTTTAAAAGTTGGGGTGTTTGAAATAGGCAGCCATCAATTAAAAACGATTTTGCAATTAGCTATTGATTCTACTACAACTTTAGATTTTTCGCAAGCGGCTTGTGTAACCAGTCCGGTAAATTGTGTGCAGCAAAGAAACTATTCGGTGGTATTAACTATGCCAGCATCCGAATACAATCATCCAGCAGGATATTATTTTGTTTACGAACAATGTTGCCGAAATGCTTTGGCACAAAATGTAGCTAACCCGCAAGACATAGGTTCTGCTTATTACATGGAGTGGAAACCTGATTTTTCAAGCAATCAAACTTTCGAAAATTCAAGTCCTGAATTTAAAAATTATCCTGCGCTACTTTTATGTGCATTTGAAAATTACGAACTCGATTTTTCTGCTACAGAACCAGACGGCGATTCTTTAGTTTATACACTCATCGACCCTTTAAAAGGCCACGCCAATGCCAATAACTTAACCAATCAAACAGGGCAAGTAGATCCAATACCCGGCCCATACGACCCCATAGTTTGGAACACGGGTTATAGTTTAGCCGGAAATATTTTAGATGGTAATCCCGATATTAAAGTGGATGCGTCAACTGGTTTGCTTAGTGTAAATCCTCAAAAAATAGGTGTTTATTTAGCAGCTATTAAATGTGAAGAATTTAGAAAAGGGATTAAAATTTCTGAAATAAGAAGAGAAATGCAAATTGCGGTAGTGCAATGCCCCAATAGGTTTGCGCCCGAAATTACTTGTTTATCAAATTGTACGCAACAGCAATTACAACCCGACGAAATTATTTGTTTTGATTTTTTGGTTACAGATAGTAACCTATTAGATTCGTTACAATTACAAGTGGGCTTCAATAAAAATCAATTCCTAGAAAATTATACTTTCAGTAAATCCGAATCTACCAATCCGGCTATTGCCAAACTTTGCTTGGAAACAAATTGTAATTTAAAAAAAGGAGATACCTTGTATGTTAGAATCTTAGCGCAAGACAATGCATGTCCTTATCCGCTAAAATCAAATTACGAATTTAAACTGCCTTATGTTTCACTTTCAGATATTGATTTATTAAAAAATATTCCCAATGTATTTACACCCAACGAGGATAATATCAACGATTTTTATTTTATACCTGGCGAATTTGTAAATTCTTGTGCCGAAAAATTTGCAGTCCAAATATATAATCGATGGGGGAAAATGGTATTTCAAAGCAGGGATGTTGCCTTTAGATGGGATGGAGCTAATTTGCCCGTAGGGCTTTATTTTGTTTATTTTGATATAAATGGGCGAAATTTAACGACAAATATTAGTTTGTTGCGTTGATTTATAACATATTACGCTTATATTTATAGCTTATGTTGTTCAGGAAATCGACCGTTTTACTTATTTTACTTACTTGCATCAGTGTGGGGCAATTATTTGCTTCGCATATTGTCGGTGGTGATTTTAGTTACCGTCATATTTCTGGAGATACCTACGAGTTGAAATTGAAAATGTATAGAGATTGTTCTTCACAATCTCCATTTGATCAAACATTAACCATTGGGATTTTTGACAAAGCAACCAACACGCGCGTCAAAAATATCACACTGCCCCGTACGGTCATTTATCCAATTAAATATAATACCTCTTGTATCAATCCGCAATTGCGTTGTGTAGAAACTGGAATTTTCAAAGGACAATTTACCATGCCTGCTACTCAGTTCAACAATACGGCGGGATATTATGTTTCTTGGGAAAGGTGTTGTAGAAATAATATCATAAAAAATATTGTTAACCCAGGCAATACACCCATGGCTTTTTATATGGAATTGCCTTCGGCTTATCCGGGTGGTGGTGGTTTGCAAATTAATAACAGTCCAGAGTTTACGCGCGACCCTTTAAGTTATTTGTGCATCAACGAACCCTTTAAATATGATTTTAAAACCATCGATGCGGATGGAGACTCTATGCGTTTTTCAATTATCACACCTTTAGCGGGTGGTAATACCAGCGGTGGAGGTGGTGGAAACCCAGGACCTGTTTCAGTTTCGGGCCCATACGACGATATTATTTGGCAAAATACTTATGGACCTTCTACTGGTAAATACCTAAACGGTGCACCCGATTTAGCCGTCGAAGCAACTAAGTCTGTTATCTATTTGGTGCCCAAACAAATTGGGGTTTATGTAATTTCTATTTTATGCGAGGAGTATAGAGATGGTGTTAAAATTGGAGAAGTAAGACGCGAATTACAACTAGAAGTAATTGTTTGTCCACCAAGATTCAAGCCAGTTATTTCTACTAGTTTAACTAACAATACCATGTTGTTTACCGTTGGTCAACAAAGTTGCTTCGACTTAAATGGTATTGATGGTAATAATACCGAAATCTTAAAATACAGAGTGGATACTTCTGGTGCCTATAAACTTTTATCGAAAGGTGCATTTTTTAATCCGGCCGATGCAAGTGGTATGTCTAGTCTTACTACCAAATTTTGTTGGACGCCTATCTGCCCATTAGATACTAGCGATGGCACCTTCATCGATTTTATTTTATACGATAACTCTTGTCCTTTTTCGCAAGATGATACCGTAAGAGTGAACTTTCAATTTCAATCGGTAGCGAATGCCATTCCGAAAATAAAAACCTCATTGGCAAATAATATATTAAATGCTGAAATAGATAAACAAAATTGTTTTCAAATTTTAGGAATTGATTCGAATGCAGCAGATCAAATTACCATGACGGCTAGGTTCATCAATACCGATTTGTTTGCGCAAGGAGCAACCTTTCCGCCAATTGTAATGGGGCAAAAAAATGTGAGTGCCGAATTTTGTTGGACACCCGATTGTACCACTACCATAGATTCTAATACTTATTTAGAAATTGTAATAGCAGATAATTCTTGTCCAAAAGAAGGTACAGATACTTTATTAATAAAAATTAATTTATTACCACTAACTAACGAAGGACCATTGCTGCAAGCTTCTAGCTTAGCAGGTTCTAAGGTCGATCCATTGGGCAATGTTGCGGCGGTTATTAACCAAGAAGTTTGTGTTGCGGTTATCGGTTCCGATTTTGATATCGAAGACCAGATAGATGTGTACATGCAAAATGTGAATTACGATTTTCTGGCCAATGGCGCTTCATTCCGCTTGATAGATCAGGTGCAAGGTGAAAAACAATATGAATTTTGTTGGACACCAACTTGCGACAATTTATATGCTGGGGGAATGCCTTCGGTTGATTTTTTAATCAGGGATAATAAATGTAAAAACGAAAAGTTCGATACTTTAAGGTTAACTATTTTATACGAATTACCGACCAACAATATTCCCGCCATCATTAGACCCGATTCGGCTATATATCATTTAAGTGCAGGCTATCCGCAAACAATCAATGTAACCGGAAAAGATTTTGATTTAGAAGACGACATTATACTTTCTGCCGAACCTTTATTTAATGTAGGTCAAGCCATCACTACCGATTTTACTACTGTTTCGGGAAGAGATTCGGTGAGTTCGGTGTTTACTATTTTCCCAGATTGTTCGGCCAAAGGCGATCAAGATTATCCTGTTCGATTTAAATTATTAAGTAATAAGTTTTGCAACGAATACGACACAATTTACAAAACGGTAATATTTAAAGTAAATCCTTTAGAGCCAATTGATAGGCCTTATATTCCAAACGCATTTTCTCCAAACAACGACAACATCAACGATGTGTTTAAAATTTATTTTGCAGACAGAACGGTTTGTCCTGCTGCATTTAAGATTCAGATTTTTGATAGATGGGGTAAAATTATGTTTGAAAGCGAAGATCCATCTTTCCAATGGAAAGCAGAAGGCATGTCTATGGGTGCTTATGTGTATGTGGTAAAAATCGGCGAGCTACAATTTTCTGGATTTGTGGCCTTAGTTCAATAGCGACTAATTATAAATCAATAAATAATCATTTGATATAGAAGTTTGGTAAGTTCTTAAGCCAGAGTTTGCAGGACCTTTTATGGGAACACCATCGTACAGCTGATACCTCGAAGTACAGCATTTACAGCCTACTGAGCTCATCGCAGAATCTATTTTAACATAGGCACAGGTATCGGTTGTTTGGTAAGCACAAGCACGATCGTAAGCGGCATATTCATTATTATTTTTATGATAAACAATAATTCCTCTATAGCCACCTTCAAGGATTAACACGCCACCAATGGTTTGCAAAGAAAGATACCTTGGGTTTTGTAAATCTATTTGCACATTGACCGGAATGTTTGGTATAGGAGAGTCAATGGTATCTGTGCAGGCAAAAAATTGCCATGCCAACACAACGGCAAGATACTTTAAACGCATCGTTAAATTTCTGATTTAAACTGCTTCAATAAGCGCATATCGTTTTCAAAAAACATGCGAATATCTTTAATCTTATATTTATTCATGGCTAATCTTTCAATACCAATTCCAAATGCAAAGCCGGTATATTTTTTCGAATCGATGCCGCAATTTTCTAACACATTGGGATCGACCATGCCGCAACCTAAAATTTCAACCCAGCCAGAATACTTACAAATATTGCATCCTGAGCCTCCGCAGTTTTTGCATTGAATGTCCATTTCTGCCGATGGCTCGGTGAATGGGAAGTAGGATGGGCGGAATCGCACCTCCGTGCCTTTTCCAAAAAGTTCTTGCACGAAATAATAAAGCGTTTGTTTTAAATCTGCAAAGGAAACATTTTCGTCTACATACAAACCTTCAACTTGATGAAAAATACAATGCGATCGTGCAGAAATAGCTTCGTTTCGGAAAACCCTTCCTGGCATAATGGATCTTAACGGCGGTTGGTTATTCTCCATTAATCTTACTTGTACCGATGAAGTATGCGTTCGCAATGCCCAATCTTGTGTTGGGTCGTTGTCGTCTTTCTGAATAAAGAAAGTGTCTTGCATATCTCTTGCCGGATGATCTAATGGGAAATTAAGCGCCGTAAAATTATGCTTATCGTCTTCTATTTGTGGTCCTTTAACAATGGTAAAACCAATGCGTGTAAAAATATCATTGATTTGTTTTAAAACCAATGAAACCGGGTGTCTTGCGCCTAGTTCGCTGCTATCACCTGGCAGTGTAAAATCAAAATCTGCAATGGAATTTTCCGAAATGTTTTCGAATTTTTCTTTGTATAATTCGATTTTTTGTTCGATTAATACTTTGAATTCGTTCATTATTTTACCCGCCGTTTTTTTCTCTTCGCCTGGTAGGGCTTTGAAAATTTCGAACAGTTCATTTAAAATTCCTTTACGACCCAAAAACTGAATGCGAAAGTTTTCTAGTTCTTCAGCATTTTTTGGTTCGAAAGCATTTATTTCGGCACTATAGTGTTTAATTTTTTCTTGCATGATATTTAAGAGATCACTTTCAATTCTTTTCCAACTTTTACAAATGCGGCAATCGCTTGATCTATATGGTGTGTATCGTGTGCGGCAGAAATCTGCACCCTAATTCTAGCTTTACCATTTGGTACCACTGGATAATAAAATCCAATTACATAAATACCCTCAACTAACATTTTTGCTGCAAATTCTTGCGCTAATTTTGCATCGTACAACATCACCGGAACAATTGGATGAACACCGGGCTTAATGTCGAAGCCTGCAGCAGTCATGGCAGCTCTAAAATATAAAGTATTAGTTTCTAATTTATCTCGTAAGGTAGTTGTTTCGGTTAGCATATCTAATACCGCAATAGATGCGCCTACAATAGAAGGTGCAAGCGTATTAGAAAACAAATAAGGTCTAGAACGTTGACGCAATAAATCGATGATTTCTTTTCTGCCTGAAGTAAAACCGCCAGAAGCCCCACCCAATGCCTTACCTAGCGTTCCGGTAATGATGTCCATTTTACCCATTACACCATGGTGTTCATGCGTTCCTCTTCCAGTTTTTCCTAAAAATCCAGAACAATGACATTCGTCAATCATAATTAAAGCATTGTATTTATCTGCTAAAACTGCAATCTTATCTAATTGTGCAATCGTACCATCCATTGAAAACGTACCATCTGTAACAATGATGCGGTGACGCAAGTGTGCCGTTTCTTGTAATTTTTTTTCTAAGTCTTCCATGTTGTCGTGCAAGTAACGGAAGCGTTGTGCTTTGCATAATCTTACCCCATCAATAATAGAGGCATGGTTTAGTTCGTCAGAAATAATAGCATCTTGTTCGTTAAACAAGGGTTCAAATACACCGCCATTGGCATCGAATGCTGCAGCATAAAGTATGGTATCTTCTGTGCCTAAAAAGGCAGAAATTTTATCTTCTAAAGTTTTATGTATGTCTTGTGTGCCACAAATAAATCGAACAGATGACATGCCAAAACCATGGGTATCGATTGCTTTTTTAGCCGCTTCAATTACTTTTGGATGGGATGATAATCCTAAATAATTATTCGCGCAAAAATTAATTACTTGCTGTCCGCCTGCAATGGTAATTTCTGCTCCTTGAGCAGAGGTAATGATGCGTTCTCTTTTAGTTAAGCCTGCATTTTCAATTTCTGCTAATTCTTTTTGTAGTACTGGTTGAAGCGTATGGTACATATGTTTGATATTTAGGGTAAAAATAACAAAAATAGACAATATTTGTTATTTTTGTATTCCATTTAACGCCGTTTACACCGGTATCAAAGGTTATGAATACATACGAAACACTCCTTTATTATTGCTATGCACGCATTGAGAATGCGGAGCAATACGCGGCAGATCACTTAGCATTTTGTAAATCTATCGGTTTAGTTGGCCGAATTATTGTTGCCGACGAAGGCCTAAACGGCACCGTTTCTGGAACAGCCGAAAGTTGTCTGCAATACCGAACAGCTGTTTTAGCAGATCCGCGTTTTGCGCATACCGATTTTAAAATAGACGAAGTACCTGAACCTACTTTTATTAAAATGCATGTGCGGTATAAATCCGAAATTGTGCATTCTGGTTTAAAAGATCCAAGTATAATTGATCCAACAAAAGAAACAGGAAAACATTTAGCGCCAGCAGATTTTCTAGCCATGATGAATAGAGAAGATGTGGTAGTATTAGATGTTCGTTCAAATTACGAGCACCAAGTGGGTAAATTTAAAAATGCGATTACTTTAGATATCGAAAACTTTAGAGATTTTCCAGCCATGATTAATGAGTTGGCACAGTACAAAGACAAAAAAATATTAACCTATTGTACTGGTGGAATTAAATGTGAGAAAGCAAGTGCATACCTTTTAAAACAAGGCTTTCCGGAGGTGTATCAATTACATGGAGGCATTGTAAAATATGGTAAAGAGGTTGGTGGTGAAAATTTTGATGGCAAATGTTATGTATTTGATAATCGCTTAACAGTAGCAGTAAACAAAGTTAACCCTCAAGTAATAGCTACTTGTTATAATTGTGGAAGTACTACAGACAAAATGATTAACTGTGCCAATCCCGAATGCAACGAACACATTACCCAATGTGATGCCTGCGGCGAAAAAATGCAGGGTTGTTGTTCTGCAAAATGTACAGATCATCCTCGTAAAAGAATTTATGATGGAACTGGTTATTATGTAAAAGTACCCCAACCCATAGTCATCAAAAAACCTTCAAAAATAAAAAAGCAAGTATCCTAACATTTTGCGTTTCGATTTGTTGTGGTTTTAAATTAATACTAAATAATATAAAATGAAAATAGGAATTGTTTGTTATCCAACATTTGGTGGTTCTGGCGTGGTTGCGACGGAACTGGGTAAGGCATTAGCAGACCATGGACACGAAGTTCATTTTATTACTTATAGTCAACCCGCTCGATTAGATTTTTTCTCGGAGAATTTATTTTACCACGAGGTAACGGTTTCTAAATATCCATTGTTCGATTATCCTCCATATGAGTTAGCCTTGGCTAGTAAATTAGTTGATGTGGTATCTTATGAACAATTAGATATATTACATGTGCATTATGCTATTCCACATGCCTCGGCTGCTTATATGGCCAAGCAAATTTTAGCGTCTAATGGCATACACATTCCGGTGGTGACAACTTTACATGGTACAGATATTACATTGGTTGGCAAAGATAGAACATACAAACCAGTAGTTACTTTCTCTATCAATCAGTCTGATGGGGTAACGGCAGTATCTCAAGATTTAAAAAATGATACCTGTAAGTTTTTCGAAATTAGAAAAGACATCAAGGTTATTCCAAACTTCATCGACCTCAACCGTTTTCAA
>CAIMAP010000197.1 GCA_903838995.1 uncultured bacterium
GATATTTTTAAAAAATTAAGAGTGGCGCTACAGCTCAGAAACGATCAAATTATCGAAATTCTGAGTTTGGTTAATTTCAGAATTACCCCAACAGAACTATCAGCTTTTTTCAGAGCCGAAGATCACCCCAATTTCAAGCCTTGTGGAGATCAAATTTTAAGGAATTTTTTAAATGGCTTGATCATACATAAAAGAGGTCCGATGGAAAATCCAGCGGAATCAACAGAAACAAAAAAACTATAATTATGGTATTTATTATTTTAGGCGCAATTGTATTATTGATAGGCCGTTCATTTTTAGCAAAGAATCCGCAATTCGGAAAATCACAATCAGTGGTTTATTTTGTTGCAGGAATATTATTTTTATTAGGCTTAAGCACCTCCGTATTTAAAATGATTGATGCCGGTCAGGTTGGCGTGCAATCCATGTTTGGAAAAGTAAGTCAATCAACTTTACCTAGTGGAATGAATGTAATTAATCCATTAATGGATGTTACTTTGTTTGATATTAAAACTCAAAACTATACCATGTCTGGCGTGCACGATGAGGGGGATAAAAATGGAGATGACGCAATCAGGGTTTTAACAGCCGACGGCTTAGAGGTAGTGGTTGACCTAACGGTTTTATTTAAAATTTTACCTTCAGAAGCACCCCGAATTTTACAAGAACTTGGTCCTAATTATTTAGATAAAATTGTTAGACCAATTACCAGAACTAAAATTAGAGACAATGCTGTTTATTACGATGCGGTTGCATTGTACTCCACTAAGAGAGATGAATTTCAATCACGCATTTATAATAGTATTGCTTCCGATTTTAAAAAGAGAGGCTTGGTATTGGAGCAATTATTGGTAAGAAATATTACCCTTCCGGTATCGGTAAAAGTTACTATTGAATCTAAAATCAATGCAGAACAAGATGCACAAAAAATGCAATTTGTATTACAAAAAGAAAAGCAAGAAGCGGAGCGTAAACGAGTAGAAGCGCAAGGTATAGCAGATTACCAAAGAATATTAAGTACGGGTTTAAGCGACAAACAATTGCAGTATGAAATGATTAAAGCACAAAAAGAAATCGCTACCTCGCCCAATACGAAAGTAATTATTATTGGCAATAGTAAAGGAATGCCAATTATGCTTGGAGACAAGTAATAAAACCTTATCAAAAAAAATAGCCTTGCAATTTTGCAAGGCTATTTTTTTTTGATCATTTTTATGCCAATTAACCTGCAATAGATACGCCTATTAGTTTTCCTATTCCAAAAGTAATAGCAGCAGCAGCTAATCCAAATACCACTTGTCTAAATCCAGAATACCAAATATTTTTTCCTGTGAATAAAGTAATGGCAGCGCCAATTAAAAATAGGCCAAATGCACTGGCTACTACACATACTATAATAGCGGTATAGCCAGTTAAGAATAAAAATGGAAGCAGCGGAATAATAGCGCCAATGGCAAAAAGTATAAAGGAATAAACGGCAGCTTCCATGGCAGAGCCATGTAATTCTTCAGGGTTAATTCCCAATTCTTCTTTAATTAATATTTGGTGTGCAAGCGTTTTATCTTGCATAATTTCGTTAGCCATTTCTTTAGCTTGTGCTTCCGGAATTCCTTTAGCCATATAGATTAAAGCCAATTCTCTTTTTTCACCTTCCGGATTATTTTCTAATTCATCCATTTCTAATTCCATTTGGTTTTCGTAAAGTTCTTGTGAACTTTTTACCGAAATCCATTCGCCTAAGGACA
>CAIMAP010000198.1 GCA_903838995.1 uncultured bacterium
TAGCTTGTGGCACACCCGTGGTCGCTTTCCAAATTGGTGGCATGCCAGACCTCATTCAACATTTGCACAATGGCTATCTTGCAAAATTTCAAGACTTAATAGATTTGCAAAATGGCATAGTACATTGTCTAACAAACGATCTTTCCAGCAACACCCGCGAAGGAATTTTATCTTTAGTAGATTCAAAAAAAGTAGCAGCAAAATATATCGCTGTATTTGAAAACCTTTGCAAATAATTGTTGTTGATTTATTATGGACTTTAAATTAACCTCCGAGTATTTTCCAACTGGCGACCAACCAGAAGCCATTAAGCAATTAGTGGCTGGTGTAAATCAAGGAGAAGTGTATCAGAATTTATTGGGCGTAACCGGATCTGGTAAAACATTTTCGATTGCCAATGTCATTCAGCAAACGCAAAAACCCACGCTTATTTTAAGTCATAATAAAACCCTGGCAGCCCAGCTATACGGGGAGTTCAAGCAATTCTTCCCAGAAAATGCAGTCAATTATTTTGTGTCTTATTACGATTATTACCAACCCGAAGCTTATTTACCAACCACCAATACTTACATCGAAAAAGATTTACAAATTAACGATGAAATTGAGAAGCTGCGTTTGCGCACTACCTCTGCATTGGTTTCTGGTAGAAGAGATATTATTGTGGTCTCTTCTATTTCTTGTATTTATGGTATGGGTAATCCGGATGATTTTACCGATAGTGTGATTCGATTAAAAGTAGGTGATGTGGTTACACGCAATGCCTTTTTATTTCGATTGGTAGATTTACTTTATGCCAGAACCACTGAAGAATTTAGACGCGGTACTTTTAGAGTGAAAGGCGATACCGTTGATATTCATTTAGCTTATGCAGATTATGCTTTGCGTTTATCTTTTTACGGAGATGAAATTGAAGAGATGTGTACCATAGATCCGGTAACGGGAAAAACACTAGAGAAAATGGACAACGTAGCCATTTTTCCTGCGAATTTATATGTGGCGCCAAAGAATAGAACGCAAGGTGCGATCAGACAAATTCAAGATGAATTGATGGCCAGAAAAGCTTCCTTTGAATCGGAAGGAAGATTTTTAGAAGCCAAAAGAATTGAAGACCGTGTAACCTACGATTTAGAAATGATTCGCGAATTGGGTTATTGCTCGGGCATCGAAAATTATTCTCGATTTTTTGATGGCAGAAAAACCGGCGACCGACCTTTCTGTTTGTTAGATTATTTTCCAAAAGATTATTTATTAGTGATAGACGAAAGCCATGTAACTGTTCCGCAAATTAGGGCGATGTATGGCGGCGATCGTTCTAGAAAAATGGCTTTGGTAGAATATGGTTTTAGATTACCATCGGCTATGGATAACAGGCCTTTAAATTTTGATGAATTTGAAACGCTGACGAATCAAATTATTTATGTAAGTGCTACGCCAGGCGATTATGAATTAAAGCAAACCGAAGGCGTGGTTGTGGAACAAGTGATCCGCCCAACGGGCCTTTTAGACCCTATCATAGAAATTAGACCTGCGGTTAATCAAGTGGATGATTTATTAGACGAAGTCGATAAATCGATTAAAAATGGTCACCGTATTTTAGTAACAACGCTCACCAAACGCATGGCCGAAGAATTAGCCAAGTACATGGCCAAATTAAATATTAAATGCCGTTACATTCATTCGGAAATTAAAACCATGGAACGCGTAGAAATTTTACGCGATTTAAGATTGGGTGTTTTTGATGTGTTAATAGGAATTAATTTATTAAGAGAAGGATTAGATTTACCAGAAGTAGCACTCGTGGCTATTTTAGATGCCGACAAAGAAGGTTTCTTGCGTTCGGATAGGGCATTGATACAAACCATTGGACGTGCCGCTAGAAATTCGGAAGGACGCGTGATTATGTATGCCGATAAAACAACCGACTCGATGGCGCGCACCATCGATGAAACCAATCGAAGAAGATTAAAGCAAATTAAATATAACGAGGAACATGGTATTACGCCAACAACCGTTAAAAAAAGTAGAGAAGCCATTATCAAACAAACTTCGGTAATGGATTTTAAAGATGGCGTGCAACAACCTTATATAGAAAAAGACATCAATAGTTTTGCGGCCGACCCTATTGTACAATACATGACCCAAGCGGAACTCAAAGCCACCATTGATAAAAGCAAAAAAGAAATGGAGAAAGCCTCTAAAGACTTAGATTTTATTATGGCAGCCAAATGGAGAGACGATATGTACGCTTTGGAGCATGTTTATAATGAAAAATTTACAAAGTAAATTGCATTTTTATAGCTCAAAATTCGATGAAAGCGTATATTTGAGCAGAATTTAAGAACATGTTAAGATTCATCCTTACCCTTATACTAATTGTTTATGGCTTTCGCTTGTTAGCCAGATTATTCTTGCCTTTGATGGTTAAAACCGTCGTTAAAAAAGCGCAAGAAAATTTCAATAATCAACAACAAAGACCACAAACCCGCGAAGGGGATATTCATGTGGATTATATGCCGCCTGCTGAAAAAAAGAAAAGTCATTTGCAAGACAAAGGAGATTTTGTTGATTACGAAGAGATCAAATAATTTTCATGTCGCATACTTTTATCATTGCCAGCAATAACGCACACAAAGTTTCCGAAATACAATTGCTAATTGGTTCCGCATTTGAATTAAAAACTTTAGCCGATATTGGTTTTACCGAAGATATTCCAGAAACGGGTGATACATTAGTCGCAAATGCTTTGATTAAGGCGCGACACATTTATGAAATTTACAAACAAAATTGTTTTGCAGATGATTCGGGTTTAGAAATTGAAGCACTCGATGGCGCACCCGGTGTGTATTCGGCAAGATATGCAGGCGAACCGGTAAATCATCAGAAAAATAACGAAAAAGTATTGCATGCACTACTTGGCAAATCTAACAGGAATGCAGCTTTCAGAACGGTGATTGCTTTAATTTTTGAAGGTAAAGAATTTATTTTTGAAGGTAAAATAGATGGAAAAATTACGGAGCAGTTAAGTGGTAGTAATGGATTTGGTTATGATCCCATTTTTCAACCGAATGGATACGACAGGTGTTTTGCAGAAATGAGTTTAAGCGAAAAATCTAATATATCTCACCGAGGAATTGCAGTAGCGAAGCTTGCTGCATTTATTAAAAACAGCTAAATTTTATTTTTTCTTTTTGCGCTGAATAACTTCGGCTTTGCTTTTAGGCTGTAATTGTTGTCGCCAAGTAAATCCTTTTAATTTTAATTCATCGTCTTTCAATTCGCCATCGGGATAAAAAGTAGCATCGGGTTTATTGATAAAAGCTACGCTTTGCACTTTTTGATTCGCAATGCGCACCAACATGCGACTGCAATCGGCCTTATTCACTCCTTGCATGCTACCATCGTCTTCCCTAGCAAAATAGACACTTTGGCCATTCCCCTCACTAAGAATACTGCTTAACTCGCCTTCTTTAAAATAACCAAACATATTTTTTCCGCGCACTTGATTAAACTTTGCTGAATCAAGCGAATCGACCATGACTAAAAAAGCATTAGCCAAAAAATCCATTTGATGTATTTGTTCGTTTTTAATTTTAGCCTTGATAAAATCAGCGGTCAACTGTGCTCCTTCCGACCAAACTGTTGGATTGTGAAAACAACTCATCACCGAATCTTGAAAACTAAATACAATAGAATCGCAACGCGCTTGCATATCGGATTTATAAACTAGCACGTCCTGATAAGCCAAAACAGTACGATAGGTTTTAGTTTTATCCATAAAACTACGCAGTGTATCTGCCGAAACAAATAAAGAATCTCCGTCTAAAATTAATACCACATAGGCTTGATTAGTAACCACTGCGGTTTCTTTTAAGCGATTATAGACCGCCTTGTTTCCCTTTAAAATTAAGTGTTGTGCGGTATCGGTAAAAATAATATGATTGCTTGCTTTACCAATTCCTTTTTTACGATCGTAGCTTAGTACATCTCCAGTTAATTTTTGAGCGCCTGCTACATAAAAAGATTTTTTTGTGAATTGCGCTAAATCGCTAATGGTATTATAAGTTCCTAATTCGGTATAAATATAATCTTCGGTAGATTTAATTTCGGTTGGACCAAAAAAGGTGCAAACTTTAGTGCTCGTATTGTATTTTAAAGTATCGGAAGTGATGGTGTATTTTGGATTGGTTAATACCACTTGGCTTTTAAAAAAAGCATCCGCATTTTTTACATAATAATAACCCAACTTACTTTGCAAAACATTTTCGCCACTGGTAATTTTAGCGCCCTGCACATAAGTAGCGATTCTATTTTTAGTATCGTAGTTTAACACATCGGTTGTTAAAACCATGTCGTTATGTAGCACGCGCACATTTGATGATAGCTTAGCTAATTTAAGATCGCCATCGTAATGAATAAAATCGCCGTATAAATTTAAAGAATCTCCTTGCTGAATATGCACATGGCCAAATGCATCAACCGAATTGGTTTCGGAGTTCTTGAGTGCCGAATCGCAGTACAATAGCACATTGTCTTGCTTGAATGCGCAATTACCTTTGAGTTTTTGAATGCTTTGATTACCCGTTTTTACAAATTCTAATACATCTGCATTGATGACCTCTACACGCGTTGGTGTTTGGGCCTGCGCAAGCATAGCTAAGAAAACAAATAGTATGGTCAATAACTTTTTCAATGCAGTAAAAATAAGGATAATCGAGCATATAATCGGAAGAAAGCCTATTTTTTGCTTATTTTTACAAGACCATGCTTGCCCTTTTTCA
>CAIMAP010000199.1 GCA_903838995.1 uncultured bacterium
CAATTTAATTTGCCCGAAACTTACCTCGAAAATTGTTTTCGCTTATTAAGAACTGCTAAAATACCTTTACCTTTATTAATATTTAAAGATATGTTAATTCGCTTACAAGAAGCGTCTGATGAGGGTTTGCAGCTTTTTGTATTAACCAATGGTCATCCCGAACAACAATTAAATAAAATCAAACACCTCGAATGGCATGGATTAGATCAACATATCAAATGTTATTTTTGCAATGAAATTGCACCCAAACCAGCACCCGATGCGATGTTAAAATTATTATCCGATCATCAATTATTACCTTCTGAAATTTTATTTATAGGAGATGCAAATATCGATGAAGCCTGTGCAATAGCTGCAGGCGTTGATTTTGAGCGTGTCAATTTTGTTGATGTTATACGATAAATTAATATAATGAAAATGATTAAGAATATTTTTTTGGTTTTAGCCGCCTTATTGATTATTGCCTTTTTACTTCCCAATAAAATTAAATTGGAACACAGTTTGGTAATTGCTGCACCGGCAGATTCGGTTTTTAATCAAGTAAATAATTTACAAAATTGGATTGTTTGGAATCCTTGGCAAAACAACGATACTACTATTAAAATTAATTATTATGGACCATTGGCAGGCATTGGTGCTACGCAAAAATGGACTTCTAGTAATGGTAACGGAAAAATCACCATCATGGAATCTGTGCCTGCATCTATGGTGATTTACGAATTACAGATGGAAGGGACGAGTCCCAAAACTGCCATGTTTAATTTCGAAGCACTCAATAATAACAGTACGAATTTAATTTTTACCATGGAATTAGTAGCTGGCTATAATCCCATCATGCGTTATATGCATGTTATTATGAAATGGATGATGCAAAAAGATTTCGAAAATTCATTAGCAAATATTAAACAAATCTCCGAAAGAAAATAATTACTCTTTTACTACTGCACCAGTTCCATAAAGTTGACCTAAGTATTTTCTAGAAGGCGAAACAGGCATTGGGCCTAAGCCTAATCTATCCCACATGGCATCAACTTGATCAATTACTTCTTGCGTGTTCGCTAAAATATTTGGCCAATCACGGGTAAATCCATCTAATTCTTTTGTTTTTTTAGTACCATCAAAGGCAATGTGCGAAGGCTCTTGCTGGCTATCTACGCTAATCACAAAGGCATCTCTTTTAGGATCTACATTATTAGAAAAACGCCAAACGGCATCTGCCATATCCGAAATATCGATGGTCTGTTCTAAGAAAATAATAATTTTTACAAATTTAAAATCTGCTAATTCAAAAAGAGCTTTGCTTAATTCAGCAATATGTCCTTTTCTATTTTTTTCAATAGCTATAAAAACCAAAGAAATATTTTCTTTTAGAAGCGAATCGTTGATGTCTTTTATTTCTGGAAATGCAGCTTTGATGTTTTCTTTGGCAATCCCATTTTTATTTTCAAATATTGGCATGGCTTGGTCGAAGCGCATTTCTTCAGGTAATTTTTTAGTGGCATCGATGCCCATTTTACCACCAAATGCTGCTTTCGAGCAAGAGTGGTCGAGCACATCCATAGGGCCAGTATTGAATATAATATCTTGTTGCGGATCTACATTTTCACTGATGTATTTTGCAACGGCTTTTTGATCGTGAATGTCTACCTCGCCATCTACCACAATCATCATTTTGGTAAACATCATTTGGCCAGCACCCCACATAGAGTTCATTACTTTTAAAGCTTGTCCTGCATAATCTTTTTTGATTTTTATAATCACTAAATTATGAAACACCCCTTCCATTGGTAAAACCATATCTACAATTTCGGGAACCATAGTCATTTTAATGGGTGCTAAAAATATTCTTTCGGTGGCTTTGCCAATCCAAGCATCTTCTTGAGGCGGAATGCCCACAATTGTGGTAGGGTAAACTGCATTTTTACGATGGGTAATACAAGTAATGTGAAATCGAGGATACCAATCGGCTAAAGAATAATAGCCTGTGTGGTCGCCAAAGGGCCCTTCCCAGATAAAATCTTCACTCGGATCAACATAACCCTCTATAATAATATCGGCATCGGCAGGCACTTGCAAATCTTGTGTAATACATTTTACTAATTCTACTTTTTTCTTTCTTAAGAAACCTGCTAAAATATATTCATCTACACCATCTGGCAATGGAGCAGTTGATGCATAAGTGTAAATAGGGTCGCCACCTAAAGCAACTGCAACAGGCATTTTTTGACCCAATTTTTTATATTCGTTGAAATGGCGCGCCGATACTTTATGTTTATGCCAATGCATACCCGTTAAAGTTGGGCCGAACACTTGCATGCGGTACATGCCTACATTTCTAATATTCGTATGTGGATCTTTAGTATGAATAACAGGTAAAGTAACAAATGGGCCGCCATCTTCGGGCCAACAAGTAAGCACTGGAAATTTAGTAATATCGGGTTCGTTTTGAATTACTTCTTGGCAGGCACCTCTTCCCGAAATTGTTTTGGGCATCCAAGATGATATTTGACCCAATTTTGGAATCATTTTTAATTTATCCATGATGGAGTCTTTTGGACCCGTAATCATTTTAAACATGGATTCAATTTCTTGGGTTATTTCGTCCATGTTATTAACGCCTAAAGCCATACACATACGCTTGTAATTACCCATAGAATTAATGAGTAAAGGGAATTCGGTGCCCGTATTTTCGAATAAAAGGGCAGGGCCGTATTGCTTAGAAATACGGTCGGTTATTTCGGTGATGATTAATTTAGGATCGACAAATTCTTTGATGCGAATTAATTCGCCTTCTTTTTCGAGTGCTGCAATAAAATCTTGCAAGTTTTTATAAGCCATTTTGGTTATTTAGGATATTGACAATTAAGCAGGTTAATTGTTTCGCAAAAATAACAAAATATTAGCCTATTAAAACCTCGAACCAATAGTTACCGTAAAAGATTTTATGGTATTACTGCTGTTCACCACAGGATTGTTTATGTTGGCTGCGTAATAAGGGTAAAACGCAGAATTGTAGCTAGTTTGCACAAAGGCAAAATCCACATAGGTATCGCCTGTTCTATAGCCTAAGCCAGCAGTTATACTTTTTTTGCTTTGGTCTATTGCCGAAGATTTATAGGCATCACCATAATGAGCATAGCCTGCACGCAAGGTAATGGCATCTAGTTTTGTTTCGGCGCCCAAGCGTAAGTTATAGGTATTTTGTTGAAAAGTGTTTTGAATGCGACCATTGTTATCAGGCCCAAAATCTTCGTTGCCACTCACGGCATCCAATCGCATGGCACTGTAATTTAATTGTTCAAGATCTACACTTATCAAAGCTGCTTTGCCAAAAAACAAGGCAGTTCCATAATTGATGCGCATAGGCGTTGCCAATTTATAATCGAATAAATATTCGAGTGGGGTATAGCTTTGTGTCACTCCATTTTTAACCGAACTTAAATCGGTAATAAAGTTTTCGTTGAAGGTGTAATAATTTGGCGTTTGTAAACTTAATCCAAAACGAATTAAATCGATGGGTCTGTATATGGCGCCCAGCTTAAAGTTGAGACTGCTACCACTTACAAATAAAGATTCTTTTAATTTAATTTCTGATACTTTATAGGTGGGATCAATAATGTTGCTTTCTTTAAAAGTACTTTGTTTACTGTATTCGATAGAACCTAAACCAATGCTTGCGCCTAAGTAAAGTTTGTTAGAGTAATTAGCACCAAAAGAAATATTCACTTGATCTTCGTAACCACCACTTTTTGCATTTTGCATTTGCGTAGTAGCATTATTGGCAATCGGAACATATTTATTTAAGGTAGTATCAAAATCAATCATATAACCATTCCAAGCCATATCATAAATGCTATTATTATTGGAGTCGGGTAAACCCGTTGCACCATAGTATTCATTAGCACCTGCGGCTAAATAAGAACTAAAAGTACTTTGGTTATTTACGCCCGAAAAATAGCTGTTTTCTTTATAAGAATTGGTTCTGTTATTGCTTAATCCAAAATTAAAACTTACCCATCCATTGCTCACTTCTCTGCCCGTATAATCTTGATTGATTTGTGTTAATACAAAACCAAAATTTCCTAAATTAAAATTGGTATGGTTGTTCGAATTTAATTTACCGAAAACATTATTTTCTAAATTATTGAAACGCAATGTTGGCGAAACACTGTAATCGTTACTTCTGTAAAAGCCTAATCCTGCTGGGTTTCCGCTAATACTAGAGAGGTCTGCACCCAATGCAGTTTGTGCGCCGCCCATTCCTAAAATTCGGGCTGTACCATTAAGGGTGTTGTTGCTAAAGCGAAAAGCATCTTCTACATATTGTGCTTGAGTCGAAGAAAAACTGAGTGTTACAAATGCAACAACTAAAATATTTTTTATCATCTGAATAAATTTAAATTCAATTTATTTATCGTGGTCTGTTGCTTGATGGACTTGGTCTGCTACCTCCAGAACTGCCGCCACCACTATTGCCACCGCCACCTCCATTGCTACTTCTGCTTGGTGCTGAGTAAGTTCTAGGTGTGCTTGGTGCCGAATAATTTTTTGGTGTGCTAGGCTCCGCGTTATTACGTGGTGTTGGCGCAGAATAATTCCTAGTTGGCACCGGCTCTGCATTATTACGCGGTGTTGGTGCCGAATAATTTCTTATTGGAGCAGTGTTAGTTGGTTCGGTATTATAACGCGGAGTAGGCTCCGAGTAGCTTCTTGGCGTTGGGTTTGTTGGCATAGGCTCTGCAATATTACGCGGAGTTGGTGCAGCATAATTTCTTATTGGCGTTGTGTTAGTAGGCTCTGCATTATAACGCGGAGTGGGCGCAGCATAATTTCTAATTGGTGTTGTGTTAGCTGGTTCTGTATTATAACGCGGAGTAGGCTCCGAGGAATTTCTAATAGGAGTAGTGTTATTGCTTGGCGAAACCGCTGGCGAAGTTGAACGAGTAGGCGGAGTTGCCATACGCACATTTGGTGTGCTGCTACTGTTGTTTGTTAAAATTGGCATATTGCGATTTGTTTCTGCAATGCCAATATTTCCGCCGGTTCCAGCAGTTCTACCACCAACACCAACACTTCCGCCTGTTCTAGGTCTTGGCGTGTTGATAAACTTGGTAGTTTTAACACCGCCGTTATTTCCCCAATTATCGCCATGTCCATAACCACCATGGTGTCCACCATAATAATTATTGTAATAAGGATTGCCATAACCGTAGCCATATCCATAACCATATCCATAGTAAGGGTTATAAAATCCACCCCATGGATTATAAAACGGATCGTAATACCCACCGTTAAAACCACCATAATATCCACCATACCATCCGCTGTTCCAGCCATAGCTATATCCTATACCGAATCCGTTAAAATAAAATGGATCGTTATAAAATCCGCAATATGCCGGAGAATAATAGCCAAAACCATAGTAATTATTAGAAAATCTGCGCAAGCGTTTACTGTAATAGTAATCGTCTTCGTCGGTCATGTAATAATTATTGATAGTGGTATTTCCATCAGCATTACTCGAATAATTTTGTTGGTTTTGTTGATTTTGATTTTGCTCCGCTTGCTCGGCACTTTGGTATTGACTATAATTAGTATTGGGTGTTTCTTGCGCAGTTGCAGGTCTGTCGGCTGCAATGGTTTCTGCGTTTATCGATTGGTTATATGTTTTTTCTGAATTCTTTTTAGCATCTGCTAATGAATAATAAAGATCATCGCTAGCGGAATAACGACTGGTGTTTTGCATGCTTGAACAGGCTCCAAGTAGGAGTGCGAAAGCAACTAAAGGAATTTGGAAGTTTTTCATAAGAGTTCTCCTTTAAGATTAGGTAATTATTTCTGAAGCAATAACGCTAAAATTCTTATTTTTGTTATAAATTTCGTCATTATTTAATAAAAACAATAGCTTTTGTTAAATTACGACAATAATATTACAATTCCCTATTTCTAAAAAAAGATGAGCAAAGGATTAACCAGCAGGAGCGCCGATTATTCGGCATGGTATAACGAATTAGTAACCAAAGCCGATTTAGCAGAACATTCGGATGTACGCGGTTGTATGGTTATTAAACCTTATGGTTATGCCATTTGGGAAAATATGCAAAAAGTATTGGATCAAATGTTCAAAGATACAGGCCATTCGAATGCTTACTTCCCTTTGTTTATTCCTAAATCTTTTTTTGCAAAAGAAGCAAGCCATGTCGATGGCTTTGCTAAAGAGTGCGCAGTTGTTACGCATTATCGTTTAAAGAACGATGGCAACGGCGGCATTATGGTAGATCCAGATGCAAAACTAGAAGAAGAATTAATTGTCAGACCAACATCCGAAACCATTATTTGGAATACCTATCGTGGATGGATTCAATCCTACCGCGATTTACCTATTTTAGTAAACCAATGGGCCAATGTGGTACGCTGGGAAATGCGTACGCGTTTGTTCTTGCGTACTTCAGAATTTTTATGGCAAGAAGGTCATACGGCTCATGCAACTGCAGCTGAAGCCATTGCAGAAACCAAACAAATGTTAGAAGTGTATGCTACTTTTGCCGAAGATTGGATGGCAGTACCAGTAATGAAAGGGGTAAAATCTCCAAACGAAAGATTTGCTGGGGCATTAGATACTTATTGCATCGAAACGCTAATGCAAGATGGCAAAGCCTTACAAGCGGGTACCTCTCATTTCTTAGGGCAAAATTTCGCTAAGGCTTTTGATGTAAAATTTACCAATAAAGAAGGAAAAATAGAACATGTTTGGGCAAGTTCTTGGGGCGTTTCTACCCGTTTAATTGGCGCGTTGATTATGGCACATTCCGACGACGAAGGTTTGGTATTGCCACCAAAATTGGCACCTATTCAAGTAGTAATTGTACCCATTTTTAATAACGAAGAAGCCTTAGCAAATATTCGTACTTGCGTTGATACATTTATGCCCGCTTTAAAAGCAAAAGGTATCAGTGTGAAGTTCGATGATCGTGATACCCAAAGACCAGGTTATAAATTTGCCGAATGGGAATTAAAGGGCGTACCTGTTAGGTTAGCCATTGGTCCACGCGATATCGAAAACGGAACCGTTGAAATTGCTCGAAGAGATACCAAAGAAAAATATTCCGTATCCTTAACCAATATTGATAAAACCATCGAAGCTTTATTAGATACCATTCAAAATGATATTTTCCAGAAGGCATTAAATTACCGAAACGATCACATTACCCCTGCAAATACCTATCAAGAATTCAAAGAATTATTAGATGGTAAGGCTGGATTTATTGCGGCGCATTGGGATGGTACGGCCGAAACAGAAGAAAAAATTAAAGAAGAAACCAAAGCGACTATTCGTTGTATTCCATTGAATAATACCTTAGAAGCCGGTGTTTGTATATACAGCGGAAAGCCTTCTACACAAAGGGTTTTGTTTGCAAGAGCATATTAATAAAAAACCATGGCGCAAGAAAGTCATTACCAAGAAATCGTCGATAAGTTAAAAGATCATTCGTCGATGAAGCAATTTATTCATCGCAATACGATGTTGCAAATTTTGGCAATCAAAAAATCATTGATCAATTTGTCTTTGAATTTAAGTAAAGATGTAACGGCGATAGATAATAATGTAGAAATAGTTTATACCGATGGGGGAGAATTTGAAGCTGAAATAAAATTTTCTGGCGACTCTCTAATTTTTGCCATGCATACCAATGTATTTACTTTTCCAGCAGAACATAAAATTCATCAATTACCTTTTGTAAAAGCCAATCCCAAAAAAGCGTATTGTGGTTTAATTCAGATTTATAATTTCTTATCAGATTCTATCAAATACAATAGGCTTAACGATTTGGGCTATTTGGTTACCCGTATTTTTGTCAATGCAGAAAATCAATTTTTCTTAGAAGGCAAAGACGATATCAATTACGGGATTGCCAATTACGAAAATCAAATTTTAGATGCAAAAGCCATCGAAGATATTATTCAACATGCCATTGTGTTTGCCATTGATTTCGAATTACAAGTGCCACCACTCGACCAAAGCCAAATTATTACCCTTGCCGAAAAACAATACAATACGACTACCTCGGGTATGAGTACCGGTAAACGCTTAGGCTTCGAATTTAAAGCAGGCGATACAAATCCTTTGATTTAATTATAATTTGATATTATAAGTTACACCATTGATGGTGATGGTTGCATCGTCGTCACAGCTGCCATTTCCATAATCTATTTGCAATGTTTTTTTGCTATTGACAAACTCGATGATGCCCTGAGTAATATACTTACAAGCCATTTTAACAACTAAAGGATTTTGAATGGTTAAAGTATAAGCATTACCTTTTCTATTGACACCAGATCCATTTCCGGTAATGGTATATTCGTCGTCAATGAGTAAATTTTTTGTGTTAGCACCTGCGGTCCAAGCTCTGTTTCTCGTACTTTGCCAGCTAATCGTACCACTCGAAGTAATGATGCTTGCGGTATCTACTTGAATATTAAAATTAAGATATCCATTACTATTGGTGCCATTATTCTTGATAGTTTTTAATCCATGAATTTCATTTCCATTGATGGTATAGTTTACGAAATGCGTGGTAATTACGGTTGCACTATCTCGGTATTTACCCGAAAAAACAGAAACGATTTTTCCATTTCTAATGCGACCATCCGAACAAATATTTTGATTAAAAAAAATAGTCATGGTTTTTGGAAATCCACCATTTGTTGTTAAGATTTGAACACTATCGGCACAACCTAATGAAGCAAAGGTTTGTATGCCATTGTCGCTTAATTTACCATTCATAGATTCGCTATTGGCCGCCTCTTCATCAATTCTTTTATAAACATCGTCGAACATGTTTTCTGCAATGGCATTATCTATGGCAGCCGATTGATCGTTTAGTTCATCCTTTTTACAGCCTGTAAAAAATAATATAGATACAATAAATGTGCTTAAAACTAGATTTTTCATACAATTTGAATTTAATACTATATAAAAATAAAATATTATTTTAAAATTTCAAATTTTTGAGTTTACGGGTATATAATGCTATTTTTAGGGATAAAATTAATACAAATGGCATACAAATTCGGTACCAAAGCAATTCATGCAGGGCAAAGCCCAGATCCATCTACAGGCGCTATCATGACGCCCATATTTCAAACTTCTACTTTTGTACAAGCATCGCCTGGTAAACACCAAGGTTATGCTTATGCTCGTGGTAAAAACCCAACGCGTAGCGCGCTCGAAGATTGTTTAGCGGCTTTAGAAAATGCCAAACATGCCTTGTGTTTTTCGAGTGGTATGGGTGCAACAGATGCAGTTGCTAAACTTTTAAAACCAGGTGATGAAGTAATTACAGGTAACGATTTGTATGGTGGCACTTACCGCATGTTTACCAAAGTTTTTGCTAACTATGGTATTAAATTTCATTTTGTCGATTTACACGATGCACAAAATATTCAAAATTATATCAACGAAAATACGAAGTTGATTTGGGTAGAAACCCCAACCAATCCAACCATGAAAATTGTAGATATTGCGGCTTGTGCAAAAATTGCCAAAGCAAGTAATATTACCTTTGCTGTTGATAATACTTTTGCATCGCCATACCTCCAAAACCCAATAGATTTAGGCGCAGACATCGTGATGCATTCGGTTACTAAATATTTAGGTGGCCATTCGGATGTAATCATGGGCGCATTAATGATGAATGACGAAACTCTATATGAGCGACTGGCTTTTATTCATAATTCTTGTGGTGCAACTCCGGGGCCAATGGATTCTTTTTTGGTTTTAAGAGGTATCAAAACTTTACATTTAAGAATGAAAGCACATTGCGAAAACGGTAAAGCGGTGGCGCATTTTTTACGTAATCATCCTAAAGTAGATAAAGTTTATTGGCCAGGTTTTGAAGACCATCCTAACCACGACATTGCAAAAACACAAATGCGTGATTTTGGCGGCATGATTTCTTTTACGACTAAAAATGCCAGCATCGAAGACACTTTTAAATTGGCATCTTCTTTCAAAGTATTTTCTTTAGCCGAATCATTAGGAGGCGTAGAATCATTAATCAATCATCCTGCAACCATGACACATGCCTCTATTCCAAAGGCCGACAGAGAAACTGCAGGCGTGGTAGATTCGCTGCTTCGTTTAAGTGTTGGAGTAGAAGACATCGAAGATTTATTGGAAGATTTAGCACAAGCATTGAAATAATATTTACTTAGCAATATAAAATGGAAGTACACCATCATCCACATGTTCCTACTCATGTTAAACCTTGGAAAGAATATTTATTAGAAGGCATCATGATATTTATAGCCGTATCATTTGGTTATACTGCTGAAAATATCAGGGAACATTATATTGAAACCAAAAAAGCAGTATCCAGCGCAAGAAATTTATATGTGGATTTAGTAGCCGACTCTGTTGAATATGCATCAAGTCTTGAAAAAAGACAATGGCAAGAAAAATATTTTGACATTCTCAATAAGTCCTATCAAAACAATCAAATTAAAAAAGATATACCCACTGTTTATGCGGCACATCAATTGCTTGCACAAAGATTAATGCCAATTATGAATAACATGGCATTAGATGAGGTAAAAAATTCCGGCGCATTAAAGTTTATTGATGATAAAAAATTAAAAGTTGCGATTCAGGCTTATTCGAGCATGGCTGCTAATATTAAAGTACGCGAACAAAGAGAGTTTGGATATATAGACCGATTAGTAGACCCACTTACCGTTGGATATTTCCAATTTGATTTTTATAGAAAATTTTCATACAAGACCAAAATAGTGAATAAAAAAATCATTATTGACATACCAATTCCGCCAAATTTAAAAATTATGAATGAGGCTAAATTAGATTGGAATCAGTATATGGCTACTTTAGGAATGTTACAAATGATTCGCGAATCAACCAATGAGGTTACCATTATTCCAACACAAAAAAAGTGTAATGAATTATTAATATTATTAAGGGCTTATTTAATAGAACATAACGCATTTAACGAATAGATAAAAAATATACAATGAAGAAAATTGGTGGCTTATTCATATTGATGTTGTTTGTAATAACACAAGCAAATGCGCAAATTTATTTTAGTGATGTAGCGCCAATTATTTATAATAAATGTGGTAATTGTCATCACGAAAACCAACATGCTTCCTCTTTGTTGACTTATGCCGATGTGAGCAGTAAATTATATCCAATCAGTGCGTATTTGAGTGCAGGTTATATGCCACCTTGGAGCCCAGATACTACTTATACTCGGTTTTCGCACGAAAGAACCATTACCGAAAATGAAAAATCGGCAATTCTTAATTGGATACAAGGCGGCGCTTTATTAGGCGATACCACCAAAATTCCTACACCACCAAAATTTTCAAACTATCAATTATATGGTACACCAGATTTAGAATTAAAGATGCCTGTGTTTACCAGTAATGCAAACACCAACGACAGTTATGTTTGTTTTTCATTGCCAAGCGGTTTAACACAAAATAGAATCATCAGAGCTTTCGAAATTGTGGCAGGTAATCCAAGTATTGTTCATCATGTAATTGTGAATGTAGACAGCTTTGCAACTACTCAAACAGATTTAACTGGAAATTGCTTTAACCCTCCGGGAGATTATAGCCTAGGCGGCTTTGCACCTGGTGCGGCACCTACGGTTTTCCCTAATTCATCCCAAATAAAAATGGGAATTAATTTAAAAGCAGGATCAAAAATTATATTACAAATACATTACCCTGCAGGATCGGCAGGTAATATAGACAGCACAAAAATTAGGTTTTATTTTTATCCCGTAGGCACTCAAAATGTGCGACAAGTAATGGTCGAATCTTTTTTACAAAATTGGAATTTAAATATTCCAGCCAATACAGTGAAGAAATTTACAGCAAGTTACCCGAATGGTTCGGCTACGCTTCCATACAATTTATCCATGTTTGGTGCCTTTCCGCATTCCCATAAATTAGCGACCAGTATGACCAATTTTGCCTATAAAGGAAAAGATACTATTTCATTAATCAGGATAAAAAATTGGGATTTTAATTGGCAGGGCTATTATTTTTATAGGAAATTAATTAAAGTACCCGTGGGATATAAATTATTCTCAACACATACTTACGATAATACTTCGGCTAATCCTTATAATCCAAGCAGTCCGCCACAAAATGTTTCAGCAGGATTCAACACCAAAGACGAAATGCTATTTGACTCTTATCAGTTTTTGAATTACCAAGCAGGAGATGAAAATATTAATATTGATTCGATTTTATCTTCAGATCCATTAATAACTGGTATTGTTTTAAACGCTAATAATAGTGATGCTTTCAAAGCATTTACCTATCCAAATCCATTTGAGCAAAGCACCAACATTTCTTTATATAATCCAACTCAATCATCTTTATATTTTTCGGTATATAATTTAATAGGCGAGAAGGTTTTCGATAAAACCTATGCAGATTTAGCTAAGGGTTATCAAGAAATAGTATGGGAGGGTAAGACAAATACAGGTAAGCCATTAGCAAATGGAAGTTATGCTTACCAAATCAAAACAGCATTTGGTTTTTATTCTGG
>CAIMAP010000200.1 GCA_903838995.1 uncultured bacterium
GTGAAAAACACCACTAAATATAAACTGTTATATTCTTCTTGGCTGATTATTTCTATTTTAATTTTAATTTTTCTGGTTGGAACATTTGGTGTGATTAAAAATAAATTTTTTGATTCTAAAATTGACAATTCATATGAGAAATCAATAGTTTCGACTACTCTAAAGGAGCAAAACTCATCTAAATCCAATATTTTCGGAATAAATGATGATGATATATTAATTCGTAATGGCCCAGGTAGAAATTTTGACAAATTAGTTAATGAAAAAGCTACTGAAGTAATGAATACTACTCAATATAAAACAGTTGATAATTCTTGTAAAGTTAGAGTGGACGAAACAAAAGACGGATGGTCAAAAATAGTTGTTGTAGAACCTAGCTGGCTCACCGAGAGCCATCAAGGTTGGATTGAAACAAAATACATAATAAAAAACGACGAACAATCTTCTTTAAATGTAAAAATAAGAAAGTGTAAAATTTTAAATGAGGTATCTCAAGTTCAATCCAAACTTAGTAGTGTTGGAATTGGTAAATTAAGAAATTGGCGTAATGATAGTTTTGGTTGGATGTCATCAACATCTTACTACTCTTTTGGTTCAACCTCTTCAATTAATGGAATGCAAAATAATTTAGCATATTATTTAGAAAGTAAAAGCGAAAAATATATTGAGACTGTTAAACTTATGTTGAATATTAACAACAGTTCTGAAAAATACCAAGCTATATCACAATTTGATAAAATATCAAGAAAAACATTTACATCATTAAAGCTTAAAATACCAAATGGACTTTCAGAAGCTATTAAATCCGAACAAAATTTTACTTCTGAGAATTCTGAATTTAAAGTTTCATTAACACTTAATAGAAGTAAAATTGACACCTGGAAACTAACTATTGAAGCCAAAAGCCTTTAAATTGTATATTTGCTCAGAATTAAAATAATCAAGAAAATCAAAATATGCTAACAACATCAAAACTCACTAAGCTTAATGAAGCATTAAAGAAGTATTCTAAGAAGTATTTAAATGGCAAATACACTGAATTAGATGAATCTGGTACTCGTTTAATGATAAACTCTTTTTTAATGGATGTATTAGGTTATGAGGCTTTAGAAGAGATTAAAACAGAGTATATGATAAAAGGTACATATGCCGATTATGTCATTCAAATTAAAGGGAAAAGACACTTCCTAATAGAAGTAAAAGCATTAACATTAAACTTATCAGAGGCACACTTAAGACAAGCCATTAATTATGGAGCTAATGAGGGTATAGAATGGGCTTTGCTAACAAATGGTAAATCATTTGATTTCTATAAGATTTTATTTAACAAGCCAATTGAAGCAAGAAAGGTGTTTTCACTTGATTTAAGTGATACATCAAAATTAAAAGTATCAGCAGAATTCCTACAATTTCTTCATAAAGATGCAGTAATTACTAAAGGATTAGACCTACTATGGAATAAGAGTATTGCATTAGACCCAGCAAACGTAGCTGGATATCTTTATGCAAGTACGGTATTAAACTATATTAAGAAAGCTCTTAAAGATAAATACAACCATAAGTTTTCTGATGATGAAGTAAAAGTTGCTTTAGATAAGATAGTATTTGAAGCAATTGAGCTAAGTGATATAAAACATATTAAGGCAAAGAAATCAGCACCCAGATTAAGTAAAACTAAGGGTACTATTGACAACCCTATCGAGATTGTAATGGATAGATTCGAAGCTCATCAAGAAAGTGAAGAGGAGAATAAAGATTAATCAACAAGTTTAGTAGCATTTCACAAAATATTTGGCAATCCTTTGGCAGAGAACTACCAAAAGAGAGCTAAATACTTCTAAATCAATACTTTGTGATTTATCTAAGTGGAGCTGGAGGGAGTCGAACCCTCGTCCAAACATGGGACCTGAATCGCTTTCTACATGCTTATTTTAGGTTTAATTGTCGGAAACCTGCTGCTCCTAAACTGGCTACAAATTTCTTAGTTTCTTGATTTTGGAGAAGCATCGAAACTTTACTTTTCCTATCCCGACTTTTTCAGTGCCTCGAAATCAGACGCGGCCGTTCAGCGCTTCTGGGAGACATCTCGCTTCATAATCTAATTATGAAAGAGGTAACTATAACATCTGTTATAATTACGCAGCAAGAGCGTAGTTATTTTCGCCAATTAAAATGTGAGCAATTTCTTTTAAGGGCAATTACACAAAAGCCCTGCATGCTTACCACCAAATCTTCCACCCTGTCAATTCCAAGCAGCCCCCGGAATGTTAATATGTACAAAGATACGCAATTTATAAAAAGAGCGTATGCAATTAATTTGTTTTACCTGGATATACTTTCAAGGCCTGGGCAATACATGTTAAAGCCGCAGCCAAATCTGTTTTATTTAATACATAAGCCAAACGCACTTCGTTTTTTCCAGCACCTGCCGTAGAATAAAATCCGGTTGCGGGCGCCATCATTACAGTTTGGTTTTCGTGTGCAAATGATTCTAACATCCATTGGCAAAATTTATCGGAGTCGTCTATGGGTAAACGCACCACTGCATAAAATGCGCCACCTGGGTTAGGGCAAAACACGCCTTCCATTTTATTTAATTCACTTACTAATAAATCTCTGCGCTCGGTATATTCTTTATTTACTTTTTCGAAATAACTTGATGGCGTATCGATCGCTGCTTCGCCAGCAATTTGGCCTATTGCCGGCGGGCTCAACCTTGCCTGTGCGAATTTTAGCGCCGCTGCTAACACTTCTTTATTCTTAGTAACCAATGCGCCAATTCTTGCGCCGCATGCGCTATATCTTTTAGAAACCGTATCTAACACAATTACATGTTGATCTAATCCGTCTAAATGCATCGGCGAAATAAATGCTTTGCCATCGTAACAAAATTCTCTGTACGCTTCGTCAGAAAAAATATATAAGTCATATTTCAAAGCCAATGCTTTTAAAGCTTCTAATTCTTCGCGAGAATATAAATAACCAGTTGGGTTATTTGGATTACAAATCATAATCGCTTTTGTTTTTGCCGTGATAATTTTTTCAAATTCAGCTATAGCTGGTAAAGCAAATCCGTTCTCGATGCTGGAAACGATTGGTTTTACGACTACATCAGACATACAAGTAAAGCCATTGTAGTTCGCATAAAATGGTTCTGGAATAATAATTTCATCACCAGGATTTAAACAAGTATTAATGGCAATGGTAATGGCTTCCGAGCCGCCATTGGTTACGATGATATTACTCGCATCAATATCGAATCCAACTTTCTGATAATAACCCGCTAACTTTTCGCGGTAAGATGGAATGCCTTCCGAATGTGTATAGGCCCACACTTTAAAGTCGATGTTTTTAATCGCATCGAGCATGGTTGATGGCGTTTCAATATCGGGTTGTCCAATATTTAAATGATATATTTTTTTTCCTTCTTTTTTGGCTTGATCGGCAAAGGGTACCAATTTACGAATTGGCGAAGAAGGCATTTGAATTCCTTTATTGGCTATTTTTGGCATGGTTAAAGTTGATATAAAAAAAATGTCCCGATGTAATATACACCGGGACAAAAGTCTTAAAATTTATCAGAAAAAGGAATTAATTTTTTGGCTTATTTTCTGAAGGCGTTGCTACGTCTTGTTTAACAGGCATTGCAGATTCTGCTGCTGCAGCTGCTTCTACATTTCCTTTAATAAACAATACTTTTTGTGCAGTTTTTGCATTCGAAGTAACGGTTACGGCTTTGTTGAAATTACCTGGACGACCTTTTGAATTATAAATTGCAGTTACAGATCCTTGTGCTCCTGGTTTGATGGGCTCTTTAGACCAAGTAGGAGTTGTACATCCGCAAGATGCTTGCACATTTGTAATAACTAATGGCTCTTTACCTGTGTTTGTGAATTTAAAAGTATGTTCTGCTTGCACACCTTCTTTAACAGTTCCAAAATCGTGTACTTCTGTATCGAATTTAAAATCTGCTGCATTTGGGTTTTCAACTGCAGTTGCACCTGTTTGTGCCATACTTGCTGTAGCCATTGCTGCTACTGCGAAAATTGATAATACTAGTTTTTTCATTTGTGTATTTATTTAAATTTTGTGTTTTTTATAATTTGCTTGTTACAAACCTATTTAATATTTGTCTAACTATCAAAATTTGTTCCAAAATTGTTACTGAACCCTATTTTATTGGTTTTTGCTTGTTTAAATCCTATATCTCTTTCAATTTCAAGCTGCTATATATCAATTAATAATTGCGAATGAACCTAAATGTAAGCTTTTGAGATGCATTTTGGCCAATAATTCCGATTATTCGCACAATTGATGCGATGAGGAGCCTCAGAATTTTTGCGCAATTGGCTATTTAGATTGGTAAATCAGGCTTTGAATGTTTATTTTTGCAGCCGTAAGTTTACACTATGTCAAATCAACACTCGGCTCAGGCCAGCGATCAAATGCAAAAGATTTCTTTCGACGAATTTAAAGCCAATGTGATTTCCGATTACCGCATAGGTATGGAAAGTAGACAGGCAAGTTTACTCGGCAGAAAAGAGGTCTTAACGGGCAAAGCAAAATTCGGCATTTTTGGAGATGGAAAAGAGGTGGCCCAACTAGCCATGGCTCGAAGTTTTAAAAACGGCGATTTTCGTTCGGGTTATTACCGCGATCAAACTTTTATGTTTGCTACGGGCATGTCGAATATCAAAGAATTTTTTGCGCAATTGTATGCTTTTCCTGATGTTGATGCAGAGCCATGTTCGGCAGGTAGAAGTATGAATGGGCATTTTGGTACGCGCAGTATTGATGAAGATGGTGCATGGAAAAATTTAATGGAGATGAAAAATTCTTCGGCAGATATTTCTCCTACAGCTGGTCAAATGCCACGCCTACTTGGCTTAGCGCTTGCCTCTAAAATTTATAGAAACAACGAAAATTTAAATTACTTAACCGAATTTTCTGATAAAGGAAACGAAGTTGCTTTTGGAACCATTGGTAATGCCAGTACTTCCGAAGGTCATTTTTTCGAAACCATTAATGCTGCGGGTGTTTTACAAGTGCCCATGGTTATTTCTGTTTGGGATGATGCTTATGGCATTTCGGTGCATGCAAAATATCAAACTACGAAAGAAAGTATTTCAGAAATTTTAAAAGGATTTCAACGTGATGCCAATGCACCAGGTTATGAAATTATTGTAGTGAATGGTTGGGATTATGCGGCTTTATGCGAAGCTTATGAGCGCGGTACCGCCATTGCTAGAAAAGAACATGTGCCGGTGTTAATTCATGTGAAAGAATTAACGCAACCGCAAGGCCATTCTACTTCGGGTTCGCATGAGCGTTATAAATCTGCCGAGCGTTTAGCTTGGGAAGCAGATTTTGATTGTTTAAAGCAAATGCGCGAATGGATGATTAGCGCGGAGATAGCCGATGCTGCTACGCTTGATGAAATAGAAGCAGTTGCAAAAAAGCAAGTGCGCACTTGGCAAAAAGAAGTTTGGGAAGCATTCAATGCGCCTATTAAAACAGAAATTATTGTAGTGAGCGAAATCATTCAATCTATTGCCAGCACTGCTGTTGCGCCAGATTTAATTTTAGCGCAAGCACAAAAATTACAAGCAACTATAGATCCTTCTCGAAGAGATATTATGGTAGCTATTAAAACTGTTTTGCGTTTAAGCATCAACGAAGATTCGCCTGCTAAATTGCAATTGAAAGCATGGTTGAAGCGTTACCAAGACGCCAATTTTGATCGATATAATTCTTATTTATTTACCAATAGTACCGAGTCGGCGATGTCGGTTCAAACGCAATTGCCTATTTATAATGAAGATGCTGAACTGCTAGATGGTCGTGAAATTTTACAAGCTTGTTTTGATGCGGCATTCGCTAGAGACCCACGCATTGTTGCCTTTGGCGAAGACTTAGGTAAAATTGGCGATGTTAACCAAGGCTTTGCAGGCTTACAAGATAAATACGGAGAAATTAGAATTACCGATACCGGCATTAGAGAAGCGACTATTATTGGTCAAGGAATTGGTTTGGCTTTAAGAGGTTTAAGACCGATTACCGAAATTCAATATTTAGATTATTTATTATACGGCTTACAAACTTTAAGCGACGATTTAGCTTCGCTTGCCTATAGAACAAAAGCAGGGCAGAAAGCGCCGATGATTATTAGAACACGTGGCCATCGTTTAGAAGGCGTGTGGCATTCGGGTTCGCCAATGGGTATGATTATTAACGCGCTGCGCGGTATCTATGTTTTAGTGCCCCGCAACATGACCCAAGCGGCTGGTTTTTATAATACCATGTTGCAATCAGACGAGCCTGCTTTAATTATAGAATGTTTAAATGGTTACCGTTTGAAAGAAAAAATGCCGAATAACATTGGCACATTTACTATTCCAATTGGTATTCCAGAAACTTTAATTGCAGGGCAGGATGTTACTTTAGTTACGTATGGTTCGTGTTGTAGAATTGCAGCCGAAGCCGTTGCGCTATTAAATGAAATGAATATTTCGGTTGAATTAATTGATGTGCAAACTTTATTGCCATTTGATATTCACCATTATATTGCCGATTCTATTAAGAAAACCAATCGTGTTGTTTTCTTAGATGAAGATGTACCGGGTGGCGCTACTGCTTATATGATGCAGCAGGTGCTAGAGGTTCAAGGCGCTTACCAATATTTAGATGCACAACCAAAAACCATTTCTTCGCATCCGCATCGTCCAGCTTATGGAACCGATGGCGATTATTTCTCGAAACCAAATGTCGAAGATGTAGTAGAAATTATTTACGGAATAATGCACGATGTTGCACCGAATATTTATCCTGCTATTTAAAAAAATCGCATATAAAAAAAGCCCTTCGAATTTTCGAAGGGCTTTTTTGTTGAAGAATAAAAATTATTGAATTGCTTTTTTTTGCGGCGTAAAAAATATTATTGAATGGCTTTTCTATTGTTAAAAAAGA
>CAIMAP010000201.1 GCA_903838995.1 uncultured bacterium
GCTCTTGCTTTAATTTTTTATCATAAATTGGTGTAGCCACTTCAATTCTATAATCTAAATTTCTAACCATCCAATCGGCACTCGAAAGATATACCTTTTCGTTTCCGTTATTTTGAAAAATCATCACCCTTGCATGCTCTAGGTATTGGTCTACAATACTGATGGCATTCAGCTGTGCATTTGCTTTTTTAAGTGTAAAAATTCCTCTAATAATTAAATGTACTTCAACCCCTTGTTTGCTTGCTTTATAGAGGTTTTCGAGTAAAGTAAGGTCGCTCAAAGAGTTTAATTTAATAATAATTTTGGCTGCTTTACCTTGCTTGGCAAACTTAATTTCATTTTCAATTAATTCTATAAGAGAAGCGCGCATGTTTATTGGAGAAACCAGTAAGTGTTTCATTTTTGCAATTGGCTTATCGCCCATTTGCCAATGGAGCAAGTAGTCAAAAATTTTACTCACTTCGTTCAACAATAAACGGTTCGAAGTTAACAAACAATGATCGGCATAAATCTTAGCTGTTTTTTCGTTCAGGTTTCCGGTACTAATAAAACCATATTTAATGGTTTTATTATTTACTTTTTTCTGAATGATACAAACTTTTGCATGTACTTTTTTATTGGGCACACCCACTAAAACCACCACGCCTTCTTCTTCCATAATCGACTTCCACTTTAAGTTTGCTTCTTCGTCGAACCTGGCTTTTAATTCCAAGAATACAATTACTTGTTTGCCATTGCGGGCTGCATTAATTAAGGCGTTAATGACTTTTGAATTTTCGGCTAATCTGTAAGCGGTTATTTTTATGCTATACACCTCATCGTCCATGGCTGCTTCGCGCAGCATGTCAATTACAGGATCGTATGAGTGATAAGGAAAATGCAAAAGCACATCTTGTTTTAAAATTATATCGGCTACCTGCACCCTTTTTTAATGAGCGGATGCTGAAAAGGTTTTGGCCTGGCAACCGTTTGTGGAATTACATTCGGGAAATCCATAAAGTGCCTAAAATTATGAATGTGCCCACCAGGTATAATGCTACTTCTGCGCGTAAGTTTTAATTTTCTAATTAAAAAATCGAGCAGCTCGGCATTCATTCCCTTTTCGTAAACAAACCTTACCGGTTTCCCTTTTCTTCTATTTTTAATTCCTTTCGAAATTTTTTCAATAAAATTAATACCTACCTCTTGGTCCAAATCTAATTCGGCATCTTTGGTAATTTTAAATACATGCGCTTCAAACTGATTGAATTTAAAATGCGAAAAGATGATAGGCAAATTAAATTCAATTAAATCTTCTAATAAAATAATATTAGTGAAGCCTGGCTTAGAAGGCAATATAACAAAGCGTCCTACCGATTTGCTCGGAATTTCTATTAAGGAAAACTTTTGTTGATAAGCACTGTTACGATTTTTCATCGCAATGGCTAAGTATAAACTTTTATCTCTAAGATAAGGTAGCTCTGGTAAGTTCTCAATCATTAAAGGAATGATATAAGGCCTCACTACATCTTCGAAATATTGTTTAACAAATTCTTTTTGTTCGGCATTTAATTTTTTATCATTAATTAAAATGATTTTATTTTGAACAAGCTCTTTATTTATTTTAGTCCAAATTCTGCTAAACTCACCTTGTTGTTTAAGTACAATTCTTTGAATCTCGTCTAATACAATTTGTGGATCATCTATGTAGTCGAGGTTTAATAAGTTTTTCTTATCGGTAAACTCGACCATTCTTTTAAGGGTGGCTACGCGCACCCTAAAAAACTCATCTAAATTGTTGGAAAAAATCCCTAGAAAACGAATGCGATCTGCAAGTGCTGTTTTGGGATCGTCTGCCTCTTGCAAAACCCTGGCATTAAAACTCAACCAGCTAATATCTCTTGCAATAAATTTAGGTTTCATGATTTTAAAATTTTAGACAAAA
>CAIMAP010000202.1 GCA_903838995.1 uncultured bacterium
CTTATAAAAGGGAATATTTTAAATTCCAAAGGGATTGCTTATCTTAGTAGTATATTTAATCCAAAAGAGGTGGTTTTATTCCAAAAACAATCAAAAAAACACATAGAAAATAATTTTAGAAAAGCCTTAATTGCTAAAATTATTTTCGCCCAATATTCTTTTTAATAGAATACGCAATTTTCACACCATTTTTTATTAAATTCAACCCAAAATAAGCTTATATAATTATGCCTATATATCATCAATTAGGGCAAATCCCGAAAAAACGACACATCGTATTTCGCAAGCCCAACGGAAAACTTTATGCAGAAGAATTAGTTTCGACTGAAGGTTTTTCAAGTGTTTATTCAATAGTATATCATTGCCATCCACCTACCATAGTTAAACATTTAGGCGAACCCTATAATGTAGAACCAAAAATTGCGAAGGCAAAACATTTAAAACACACGAGTTTAATTGGCTTTAAAATTAAACCCGAAAACGATTATTTGCAATCGAGAAAACCTGTTTTAGTAAATGATGATTTGCATATTTCACTTGCTGCACCTAAGCAATCGATGACAGATTATTTTTACAAAAATTCACAAGCAGACGAAATTATTTTTATACATGTGGGCTCGGGTGTATTGAAAACAGGCTTCGGCGAAATTAAATTCGAATACGGTGATTACATCGTTATACCAAGAGGCACTATTTACCAAATACATTTTAACGACGAAAATAATCGCCTCTTTATCATTGAATCTTTTTCGCCAATTCGTACGCCTAAAAAATACAGAAACAATCATGGTCAATTACTGGAGCATTCTCCCTATTGTGAGCGTGACATGAAATTACCAAACAACTTAGTGACGCACGATCAAGAAGGAGATTTCAAAGTTTTAATTAAGAAACAAGGATTAATTTATCCTTATACTTATGGCACACATCCCTTCGACTTTATTGGTTGGGACGGCTACCATTTTCCATATGCCATTTCTATTCACGATTTTGAGCCGATTACTGGTCGCATTCACCAACCACCTCCAGTACACCAAATGTTTGAAGCGCATAATTTTGTAGTATGTTCTTTCGTACCTAGAAAATTCGATTATCACCCTGAATCAATTCCTGCTCCTTATAATCATAGCAATGTAGATTCTGACGAGGTATTGTATTATGTAGATGGCGATTTCATGAGCAGAAATAGTGTGGAAAAAGGACAAATAACTTTACACCCTGGCGGCATACCACATGGGCCGCATCCTGGTACGGTCGAAAAAAGTATTGGCAAAGATGCAACAGAAGAATTAGCCGTAATGGTAGATCCTTTTAGACCATTAATGTTAACCGAAGATGCCATTGCCATTGAAGACGAAGACTATTACAGAAGTTGGATAAATCAAGAATAATTCAATCCTTAAATTAATAAAATGGAAACTATAGACCAAGCGAATCAACTCGCAACATTACATAAAGACAACGATCCCTCAAAAGATTTTTTACCCTTATTAGGCACCGATTATATTGAATTTTATGTGGGTAACGCTAAACAAGCGGCTTACTTTTATAGATCTGCATTTGGATTCGAATTAATTGCTTATGCCGGACCGGAAACTGGTGTGAGAGGTCGCGCCTCATATGCCGTAAAACAAGATAAAATTGTATTGGTGTTTACCACTTCTTTCGATCCAAATAGTGAAATTTCTGCACACATTAATTTACATGGTGATGGCGTAAAAGTATTGGCGCTTTGGGTAGATGATGCTAGAAAATCTTACGAAGAAACTACCAAACGCGGTGCAGTAGGCGTTTACGAGCCTCAGGTTCATCAAGATGAATTTGGAGAAATTGTAACAGCTTCGATTAAAACATATGGCGATACCATCCATACTTTTGTAGAAAGAAAAAATTATAAAGGGGTATTTATGCCAGGCTTTAAAGCAACACCTAAAGATACCATCAGTAAACCAATTGGATTAAAATTTGTAGATCATTGTGTTGGTAATGTTGGTTGGGGAGAAATGGATACTTGGGTAAAGTTCTATGAAGATGTAATGGGTTTTAAAATTTTATTAACCTTTGATGACAAAGATATTTCAACAGAATATTCTGCGCTCATGTCTAAAGTGGTATCGAATGGAAATGGATATATTAAATTTCCAATCAACGAGCCAGCTGAAGGTAAAAAGAAATCTCAAATAGAAGAGTACATCGATTTTTACAAAAGTGCTGGGGTGCAACATATAGCAGTTGCAACCGACGATATTTTAAAAACGGTGGCAGAGATGAAAAACAGAGGTGTAGATTTTTTAATAGTCCCTGAATCTTATTATGAAGATTTAATCGACCGTGTGGGTGCAATCGATGAAGATATAGCCGCATTAAAAAACCTAAACATTTTAGTAGACCGCGATCCAGAAGGTTACTTATTACAAATTTTCACTAAACCTGTCGAAGACAGACCTACCGTTTTTTACGAAATTATTCAAAGAAAAGGCGCAACATCCTTTGGTAAAGGTAATTTCAAGGCATTGTTTGAATCTATCGAAAGAGAACAAGCGCTGAGAGGCAACTTGTAAATAAAAAAAAGAGCGATTCAAAAATCGCTCTTTTTTTTTGATTGAATTTGATTTCAACAAAAGCAAAATTATTGCTACTTTTGAAATTAAATTAAATGCCCTTGAAACGTATCGCTATTTTTGCTTCTGGTTCTGGTTCGAATGCACAACGCATAATGGAACATTTTAAACGCCACAAAGAAATGGAAGTAGCCATTGTTCTTTCCAATAGAGCAGACTCCTATGTTTTACAGCGAGCAGATAATTTTGAAATCCCAACACATGTTTTTAGTAAAGAAGAATTATACGACTCTTCCACTATATTACAATTATTAAAAAATCTAGACATTGACATCATCGTACTTGCTGGTTTTTTATGGTTGATTCCAGAAAATATTATTCGACAATACCCTAAAAGAATCATCAATATACATCCTGCCTTATTGCCGAAATATGGTGGTAAAGGAATGTATGGCGACATCATTCATGAAACAGTGTTAGCAAATCGCGATCACGAAACAGGTATTACCATTCATTATGTAAATGAGACTTTCGATGAGGGAGAAATTATTTATCAAAATAAATGTTTCGTAGAAAATACAGATACCGCCGAAAAACTTGCATACAAAGTTCATCAACTAGAACATTTACATTATCCTAGGGTAATTGAAGACCTATTAAAGAAGACCGAGAAAGCGAGCCTGGCTTTATAATTCCCGTTTTTTTTGCTAAATTTGCGGCTTCAATCCCCTATAATTAATGGAAAATATCAAAAAGGTTAAATCGGCCCTTATTTCGGTTTATTACAAAGATAATTTAGCGCCAATCATCGAATTACTTCATCAACATGGCGTAACTATATATTCTACTGGCGGTACAGAAACTTTCATTAAAGAAATGAATGTGCCGGTAATACCTGTCGAAACACTGACTACCTACCCTTCTATTTTGGGAGGCAGGGTTAAAACCTTGCATCCAAAGGTGTTTGGAGGAATTTTAACCAGAAGAGCAAACCCTTCTGATCAAGCAGAAATTCAACAGTTCGAGATTCCGGAGATTGATTTGGTGATTGTTGATTTATATCCATTTGAAGAAACCCTGGCTTCTGGCGCATCTTCAGAAGATATTATCGAAAAAATAGATATCGGCGGCATTTCTTTAATTAGAGCAGCAGCAAAAAACCACCAAGATGTGATTATTGTAGCTAGCAGAAACGAATACAGCATGTTAGCCACTGTTTTAACTGAAAATCAAGGAGGCAGCAGCCTTGCTAATCGTAGAGAATTTGCCAAAAGGGCCTTTAATATTAGCTCCCATTACGACGGTGCTATTTTTAATTATTTTAACCAAGAGGAACCCCTTCCCGTTTTTAAACAAAGCATTCAACAATCAAGCGTTTTAAGATACGGCGAAAACCCACATCAAAACGGTGTATTTTTTGGAGATTTAACCCAAATGTTCGACAAATTAAATGGCAAAGAATTGTCTTATAATAATCTAGTGGATGTAGATGCTGCCGTTGAATTAATTAAAGAGTTTACAGAACCTACTTTTGCTATTTTAAAACATACCAATGCCTGTGGGATTGCAAGTCGAGCTACATTAGCCGAAGCTTGGTCTGTCGCATTAGCATGTGACCCCGTTTCTGCTTTTGGCGGTGTGTTAATTTGTAATAGAAATATTGACCTAGCAACAGCTACTTTAATTCAGCCTTTATTCTTTGAAGTGTTGATTTCGCCTAGCTTTGACGCAGATGCGCTAAATCTTTTAACAGAGAAAAAGAACCGCATTTTATTACAACAGAAAAAAGTTGAATTACCTAAAAAACAATTCAAAACTTTATTGAATGGGGTTATAGAACAAGACAAAGATTTGTCGATAGAATCTGCCGAGCAAATGAAGCCTGCCAGCAGCAAACTCGCTACAGCAGCGGAGTTAAAGGATTTAGAATTCGCCGGTAAATTAGTAAAACACACCAAATCAAATACAATAGTGATCGTTAAAAACGCGCAGTTATTGGCAAGTGGTGTAGGACAAACCTCGAGGGTTGATGCATTACAACAAGCCATTTTAAAAGCGCAGACATTTGGTTTCGATTTAAATGGTTCGGTGATGGCCTCTGATGCTTTTTTCCCATTCCCAGATTGCGTGGAAATCGCTCACAATTCAGGTATAACAGCTGTTCTACAGCCTGGCGGATCAATCAAAGACCAAGCATCTATTGATTATTGCAATGCACATGGATTAGCCATGGTGATGACAGGCGTTAGGCATTTCAAGCATTAATAAATATTTGTATTTTTATATCAATCATAATATTCATATTTTTATGTAATTTACACAGCTAGAACGCTGTAAAAACTTTTATACAATGGGATTATTTAATTTTTTCACGCAAGAAATTGCCATAGATTTAGGAACTGCCAATACACTAATTATTCATAACGATAAAGTAGTAGTTGACGAACCTTCTATTGTTGCCATCGACAGAAAAACCAATAAAGTAATTGCGGTGGGTAAACAAGCCATGCAAATGGATGGAAAATCTCATGATGGAATCAAAACAATTCGTCCACTAAAAGATGGCGTTATTGCAGATTTTGATGCTGCAGAACACATGATTCGTGGTATGATTAAAATGATCAATACCGGCAAAGGCTGGTTTTTGCCAAGTTTAAAAATGGTTATCTGTATTCCTTCCGGAATTACTGAAGTAGAAAAAAGAGCAGTTCGTGACTCGGCAGAAATTGCTGGTGCGAAAGAAGTTTATATGATTCACGAACCGATGGCTGCTGCAATTGGAATTGGTATCGATGTAGAAGAACCAATGGGAAATATGATTATTGATATTGGAGGTGGTACTACAGAAATTGCAGTCATTGCTTTATCAGGAATTGTTTGCGACCAATCTATTCGTGTGGCTGGTGATAACTTTGACAGTGACATTGTAAATTACATGCGCCGTCAACATAATATTTTAATTGGCGATAGAACTGCAGAAAAAATTAAATTAGAAGTAGGCGCTGCATTGCCCGAATTGACTGATCCTCCTGCAGATTTTGCAGTGCAAGGAAGAGATTTAATGACAGGTATTCCTAAACAAATTAAAGTTTCCTATACAGAAATTGCACATTGCTTAGATAAATCAATCTCTAAAATTGAAGAAGCAATTTTAAAGGCTTTAGAAATTACCCCTCCAGAACTTTCTGCTGATATTTACCAAACCGGAATTTATTTAACAGGTGGTGGTGCATTATTACGCGGCTTGGATAAGCGAATTTCTGCAAAAACAAAATTACCAGTTCATATTGCAGAAGACCCATTAAGAGCAGTTGTAAGAGGCACAGGTATTGCATTGAAAAACATCGGGAATTTTAAATTCTTAATGACCTAATTAGTTAAAGAAAGCAATATAAAACTCCCCGAATGCGCAACCTAGGAATATTCTTTATTAGATATTATTCTTTCTTTCTTTTTTTATTCTTAGAAGTCATTGCCTTTTCGATGTTATTTAATAGTAATAACTATCAAAGCGCTAGCTTTTTTAATTCTTCCAATAAAATTAGTGGCAAAATATTTAGCATCAGTTCTAATGTGGAATCATTTATTAACCTCAGTATTGTAAACGATAGTCTATCTATAGAAAATGCAAGGTTAAAAAATCAAGTATTAACGGAACGCTACTCCAATAAGATTAATACGGGCGTATATACAGACACCAGTATGTCTTTTCAACAATACACCTACATCCAAGCAAAGGTGATTAATAATACTATTTTAAAAAGGAATAACTATTTAACTTTAAATAGAGGTCGCATTCATGGCATCAGGAAAAACATGGGTGTGATTTGTGGCGATGGTATTGTAGGAATTGTGAAAGATGTATCTGACCATTATTGTTCTGTTATTTCTTTTTTACATAAAGACTCCAGAATTAGCGCACAACTTAACGCTAGTAAAGACTTTGGTTCTTTAGTATGGGACGGTTTGAATCCTAAAATTGGTACTTTAAAAGACATACCTACCCATGTGAAAGTGAAAATTGGTGATTCGATAACGACTACTGGTTTCTCTTCTATTTTTCCAGAAAATGTAATGGTCGGAAAAGTAAAAAGCGTGAGTCAAAAAAATGGAGATAACTTTTTTGAAGTATCTATTAATTTATCTACCAACTTTTCTACCTTAAGATATGTCTATGTTGTTTCAGATATTTTAGCAGAGGAGAAAGTAAAAATTGAAGGAGGACGCATCAATGATTAATCCTATTATCAGTAACACCTTTCGTTTTTTATTCTTAGCGCTCTTGCAAGTTGTGGTGCTGAATAATGTAGGCTTATTTAATCTTTTCAATCCTTATTTATACATTCTATTTATTATATTATTACCATTCGAAACAGCACCATTTTTTGTATTACTGTTTTCGTTTTTATTAGGCCTTAGCATAGATACCTTCTCAAGTACAGACGGTATGCACACCATAGCCTGTACCTTTATTGCATTTATCAGACCCATGATTTTTTTAATCATTACTCCAAGAGGCGGCTATGAACACCAAATAACTCCTAACTTAAAAAGTATGGGGGCGCCATGGTTTATTACCTATGCCATCATCATGGTTTTTATCCATCATTTAATTTTATTCAACATTGAAGTTTTTAGATTATCCGAATTCTTTATTACGCTTGCAAGAACCGCATTGAGTTCGCTATTCACTTTAGTGCTGATCATCTTATCTCAATATTTACTTAGTAATTCCAAAAAAAGATAGATGAATATTTTTTTTGAACGAAAATATATTATTCAAGCAATACTCATATTCACTTGCTTTATTTTAATCGTCCGCTTATTTTACATTCAAGTAATTGACGATAGTTATTTTTTATCAGCCAATAATAATGTTTTAAGAAAACTAACGGTCTATCCTGCGCGTGGTATTATTTACGATAGGCAAGGGAAAATTATTGTTCAAAACGAACCTGTTTACGATTTAATGGTTATTCCAAGACAAGCTAAAAACTTAGATACCATTGGCTTTTGTAAACTTATGAGTATTGATAAAAACGAATTCATTACTCGAATAAATAAAGCAAGAAAATTCTCTCCCTATAAAGCATCTATTTTTGCAAAGCAATTATCTGCTCGCGCATACGCCTCTATTCAGGAAAGACTTTTTGATTACCAAGGATTTTTTGTGCAAAACAGAACGGTAAGAAGATATCCAGATTCGGTGGCCGCACAGGTACTTGGCTATATTGGAGAAGTAGACGAAAACAGAATTAAGAAAACAAATAATTACTACCAAATAGGCGACTACATTGGCATTTCGGGCATTGAGAAATCTTACGAAACAATTTTACGCGGTCAACGAGGCACTAAAATTATTATGGTAGATGCCTTAAACAGAGACCAAGGAAGTTACGAACAAGGTAAATATGACACCACTGCCATTGCCGGAGAAAAATTAATTTCCTCGCTCGATTTACGCATTCAAAAGTTGGCCGAAAAACTGATGCGAAATAAAAAAGGAAGCGTGGTTGCTATTGAACCTAGCACAGGCGAAATTTTATGTTTTGTGAGTAGCCCAACATATGATCCTAATTTATTAGTTGGGCCCGAAAGAGGTAATAATTATATCAAACTTTTAAAGGCACCCGAAAAACCATTATTTATTAGGCCAATTATGGCACAGTATCCGCCAGGCTCTATTTTTAAAGCGGTACAAGCGCTTATCGGTCAACAAGAGAAGGTGATTACACCAGAAAGTAGATTCCCTTGTAATGGAGGTTATTCAATTGGAAACAGAATAGTTAAATGCGAGCATAACCATTCTCCTCTAAACTTAAACGAATCGATTGCGCAATCGTGTAATTCCTACTATTGTTGGTTATTTAAAAAATTGATAGACCATGGTAATTATGGCTCGGTAGAAAAAAATTATTTGGTATGGCGAGATTATATTTTACAATTTGGCATTGGTAAAAAACTAGACATAGATTTGCCCAATGAATTAGGTGGATTACTTCCAACGGTTGCTTTTTATGATAAATATTATAGCTCCGGCCATTGGAAATCTTCGACCATTATTTCTTTAGCCATTGGTCAAGGAGAGCTTGGCGTAACCCCATTGCAAATGGCGAACACCATGGCCATTATTGCTAATCGAGGGTTTTATTATAGCCCGCATTTGATCAAAGCGATTGGAAAAAATCAAGTGAAAAAAGAAACTTACACCACCAAACATGCAGTTAAAATTGATAGCTCTTATTTTAATGTGGTGATAGATGGCATGCAACAAGTAGTGGACCATGGTACAGCTACTTATGCAAAAATTGCAGACATACCCATGTGCGGAAAAACAGGAACAGCCCAAAATTCGCATGGCAAATCACATTCTGTTTTTGTAGCCTTTGCCCCTCGAAACAATCCTAAAATAGCCATAGCAGTTATTGTAGAAAATTCGGGCTACGGTGCCACATGGGCCGCTCCCATTGCCAGTTTACTTGTAGAAAAATATATTAAAGATAGTATCTCTAGACCTGCCTATTATATTGATCGATTACTAAATGCAGATTTAATTCATCCAACGTTTACCGAAACTAAAGAAGGCCATTAACATGAGTAATTTAGGACAAAACAAATTTTGGAAAAGCATAGACATGCCAATCATTTTGCTTTATATCGCTTTGGTATTAATCGGTTGGCTCAATATTTATGCAGCAGTTTTCGACGAATCTCATGCCAGTATTTTTGATTTAGAAAAAAATTACGGTAAACAGTTGCTATGGATTGCAACGGCTTTGTTTATTGGGCTAATGGTTTTATTGATTGATAGTAAATTCTTTTCAGTTTTTTCTTTTGGTATTTACGGCATCACCTTACTGATGTTGGTTTCTGTATTATTTTTTGGAAAATATGTAAATGGGTCGAGGTCTTGGTTTGAAATAGGCAGCTTTCGTTTACAACCTGCAGAATTTGCAAAATTTGCAACTGCATTGGTCGTCGCCAAGTACTTAAGCTCGGGTGTGAAAATGGAAAGATTCAGCACCAAGTTCAGTGTACTCGGCTTGATAGGTTTACCCATGGGATTAATCTTATTACAGGGAGATGTAGGATCTGCCTTAACCTATGTTGCCTTTATTTTAGTGCTTTACAGAGAAGGACTTTCTGGAATGGTATTGGTAATTGGTTTGTTAATTGGTATTGCATTTGTGTTGAGTTTATTGTTTGCAAAAGCGGCCATTCTTATTTCCATTGCTATTATTACTGCCATTTTATTGTATAATTTTAGAAGAAAAAAGAAAATTATTCCGGTAATAATAGCCGGTGCTGCTTTGGTTGCGACCATGGTTGTTGGTTTTAGTTATGTATTTAACAATGTAATGAAACAACACCATAGAGACCGTATTAATAACTTAGTTGGAAAAGAAATTGACATTAAAGGTGCAGGATATAATGTTAATCAAAGTAAGATTGCCATTGGTTCTGGCAGATTAATTGGCAAAGGATTTTTAAATGGCACCCAAACAAAATATGATTTTGTACCCGAACAAAGTACCGACTTTATTTTTTGTACCATTGGAGAAGAATATGGATTTGTGGGTAGTGTTGTTTTAATTGGACTCTTTTTAGCCTTACTACTTCGAATTGTTTTTATAGCCGAAAGACAACGCTCTTCGCTGAGCAGAATATATGGCTACGGAGTTGCAAGCATTTTATTTTTGCATCTCTTTGTCAACATTGGTATGACCATAGGATTGGTGCCCGTAATTGGCATACCCCTACCCTTTATAAGCTATGGTGGCTCTTCGTTATGGAGCTTTACCATCCTATTATTTATCTTAATTAAACTCGACGCGAACCGTCAGAATATCGTTAAGTAATTACACTACTAAATTGATGATTTTCCCTTTTACAAAAATGACTTTTTTAGGCGTTTTGCCTTCTAAATATTTTTGCACCTCTGCATTGGCTAAGACTAAATCTATCACCGATGGCTGATCTAATTGCAAAGAAATAGCTAAGTTGATTTTTGTTTTTCCATTAATAGAAATAGGATAACTGAATTCATCTTCTACTAAAAATTCGGGATTGTATACCGGAAATTTTGTAGTCGATAAACTGCCCGCGGCATTGCCTAATAAAGTCCATAATTCTTCCGAAATATGCGGCGCATAAGGCGAAAGCAATACCACTAAATCTTGCAAAACGCTTTTGCTATTGCATTTTAAATCTTGTAATTCATTTACACAAATCATAAAACCACTTACCGAAGTATTGAAAGAAAATCTTTCGATATCTTCTTGTACTTTTTTAATTAATTTATGTAAGGCTTTATTTTCTGCTTTTGTTGCGGCAGTATTTGATACCTGAAAATCAAATTGTTCGTTATGAAATAATTTCCAAAACTTTCTTAAAAACTTGTGGACACCCTCAATTCCATTGGTATTCCAAGGTTTACTTTGCTCCAATGGGCCCAAAAACATTTCATACATTCTAAGCGTGTCTGCGCCATATCGCTGAATAATATCGTCGGGGTTCACCACATTGTATTTCGATTTAGACATTTTTTCTACTTCAAAACCACAATGGTATTTACCTGCACTTAAAATAAATTCGGCATTGGCAAATTCTGGAAAAGATGCTTTAAATTTCGGAATATTCAGTATATCATTTTCTACACAATTCACATCTGCATGCAATGCCGTAGTTTGGTATTGCTCTTTTAAATCATAAGATACATATTGATTGCTACCATTTATGCGATAAACAAAATTAGAGCGTCCTTGTATCATGCCTTGGTTAATGAGCTTTTTAAATGGCTCATCAAATGTCAAATAACCTAAGTCGAATAAAAATTTGCAGAAAAAACGCGCATAGAGTAAATGGCCGGTTGCATGTTCCGAACCGCCAATATATAAATCCACTTGATTCCAATATTTTAAAGCTGCTGTATCGGCAAATGTCTGTTCGTTTTGCGAATCCATATAACGCAAGTAATACCACGAAGAACCAGCCCAACCAGGCATGGTAGTTGTTTCGTAGGCAAATTCGTTTTTATATTTCCAATCTTGCGCCCTTGCTAGCGGTGGCTCGCCATCTTCTGTTGGAATAAATTTATCAACCGCTGGAAGTGTTAAAGGCAAATCTTTTTGTTCGACTAAATAAGGAATCTCCTCTTGATAATATACAGGAATGGGTTCACCCCAATAACGCTGACGACCAAAAATCGCATCTCTTAATCGGAAGTTTATTTTTCCTTTTCCAATGCCTGCGGCTTCAATTGCTGCTATTGCTTTTTTAACTGCTTCTTTAACAGTTAAGCCATTTAAAAAATCAGAATTTAACAACAGACCTTCTTTTGCATCGTAAGAAGCGATACTAATATCCCCACCTGCTACTACTTCAATAATATTTAATTTAAAATGTTTTGCAAAAGCATAATCTCTTGCATCATGCGCAGGAACAGCCATTACAGCGCCCGTACCATAACTTGCTAAAACATAATCTCCAATCCAAACTGGAATTTGCACATCCAAAAATGGATGTTGCACATAAGCTCCTGTAAATTGTCCAGTAATGGTTTTTACATCACTCATGCGGTCGCGTTCGGATTTAATTGCTGCCGATTTTTGATAAGCTGCAACTGCATCTTTATAATCTGACTTAGTAATTTGATTGACCAATTCGTGTTCTGGTGCTAAGACTAAAAATGTAGCACCAAAAATTGTATCGGGACGCGTACTAAAAACTTCAATTTTTTCGGGATGGCCAATTAAACTAAATTGAATGGCAGCGCCTTCGCTTTTCCCAATCCAATTTCTTTGCATTTCTTTAATTGGATCGGTCCAATCTAATTCGTTTAAACTAGTTAACAAACGATCGGCATAGGCCGCAATCCTTAGCGACCATTGCTTCATGAGCTTTTGCTCTACCGGATGACCGCCTCTTTCTGAATAACCATCTTTGACCTCATCATTGGCTAGAACAGTTCCTAATGCCGGGCACCAGTTCACCCAACTGTCGGCCAAATAAGCAATTCTATAATTCAATAATATTTTTTGTTGTTCTTTAGCTGGTAATTCGTTCCATTGTAAAGCAGTAAATTCGGGAGTTTCAGCGCATGCCGCTTTTACACTTGCATTTCCGTGTTGAGAAAAAAGAGCAATTAAATTTTCGATGGGTTCTGCTTTTTGATTGGCTGTATTATACCACGAATTAAATAATTGCTGAAAAATCCATTGGGTCCAACGGTAATAACTTGGATCGCTGGTTTTAATTTCGCGCGACCAATCAAAAGAAAATCCAATTCTATCTAATTGTTCTCTGTATCGATTAATATTATTGGCAGTGGTAATGGCTGGGTGTTGCCCAGTTTGAATCGCGTATTGTTCTGCAGGCAAACCAAATGAATCGTATCCCATTGGATGCAAAACATTAAATCCTGTTAATCTTTTATACCTCGCAAAAATATCTGATGCAATATAACCTAGCGGATGCCCCACATGTAAGCCGGCACCTGAAGGGTAGGGAAACATATCCAAAACATAATATTTGGGCTTATTGGAGCTGTTTTCGGCCTTAAAAGTGCCATTTTGAGCCCAAAACTGCTGCCATTTCCCTTCAATTTCGCTAAACTTATAATCCATATTGCAAATATATAGGGCGAATTTATTAAAATTGGAGCAGATTTTCAGTTTTTAAACATTCCCTGTTTTAATCAAGATTTTTTATCTTCGCAAACAAAGGAACAACTATGTCAAATACCAATTCAGTAAAACCTAAGAAAACGCTTAAAACATTTTATATATCTACCATTTTCAGCATATCGTTGGTTTTGGTGATGGTGGGCTTACTTGGGCTGATTGTATTACATGGAAAAAATCTTTCGAACTTTGTTAAAGAAAATATTGTTTTAAATGTGGTCATCAAAGAAAATGCAGGGGATAACGAAATTTTCACGCTACAAAGTAACTTAGAGAAAAACGAAAGTATTAAATCAACACAGTTTATTAGCAAAGAATCTGCAGCTAAAAACTTATCCAACGATTTAGGAGAAGATTTTGTCAAATTTTTAGGATACAATCCACTATCGGCTTCTATCGATGTCTATTTAAAAGCAGAATTTGCCAACAAAGAAAGAATACAAAAGTTAGTGACTAAGCTCAAGAAAAAAGAAATTGTGAAAGATGTGATTTACCAAGAATCTTTAATTGATATGGTAAATGAAAACTTAAAATCAATTAGCTTAGTAATTATCGCATTTGGTTTTACGCTACTTTTAATCGCCATTGCATTAATCAACAATACCATCCGATTGGCCATGTATTCTCAACGATTCATTATTAGAAGTATGCAATTAGTGGGTGCCACCAAAGGCTTTATCCGTAAGCCTTATATCGTTTCCGGAATGATTCATGGCTTACTGGGCGGCGTTGTTGCCATACTTTTACTACTAAGTACTTTATATATTGCTAAAACAGAAATGCCAGAATTAGCTATGTTGCAAAACTATCTTGAATTCGGATTTTTATTTGCTGGTATCATTTTAATGGGCATCATCATTTCTATCTTTAGTACTTATTTTGCAGTTAATAAATATTTAAATCAACACATAGACGATCTTTATAAAAAATAACCATGACAAAGAAAACAACAACTCAAAATAGCGAAAAAAATACAGATTTCGTTTTTGGAAAAGCAAACTATCAATACCTTATTGCAGGTGTAATTATATTATTTCTTGGATTTATCTTGATGAGTGGAACCGAAAATATTTTAGATTTCAGAAAAATTACCCTTGCGCCAATTGTCGTATTATTAGGAATCATTACGGTAATTATTGGCATTCTAAAAAAAGCTAAATAAGTCCAATGACATACATTGAAACCGTTATTATTGCAATTGTAGAAGGGCTAACAGAGTTTTTACCAGTATCTTCTACTGGTCATATGATTATTACGACTTCCATTATGGGCATTAGTACCGATCATTTTACCAAACTTTTTACCATTGCGATTCAATTTGGAACCATTTTATCGGTTGTGGTATTATACTGGAAAAGATTTTTTCAAAGCCTAGATTTTTATTTTAAATTAATTGCTGGATTTATTCCTGCAGCCATTTTCGGATTATTATTTTCTGACGCCATAGATGCGCTATTAGAAAATACTTTTGTGGTTGCACTCATGTTAATGATTGGCGGGGTAGTATTTATTTTGCTAGACAAATGGTTCGAAGCCAGTAATCAGCGTGCCGAACAAGAAATAACATATCCAAGTGCTTTTAAAATTGGATTATTTCAATGTATCGCTATGATACCTGGCGTGTCTAGGTCTGCAGCTACCATCATTGGCGGATTAACGCAGAAATTATCTAAAAAACAAGCCGCCGAGTTTTCTTTTTTCTTAGCAGTACCCACCATGTTTGCATCAACCTGCAAAAAAAGTTATGATTATTATAAATTAGGCATTACTTTAAATGCACACGATATTAATTTATTGATTATTGGAAATGTAGTTGGTTTTGTAGTGGCACTTTTTGCGATCAAAACTTTTATCAATTATTTAAGCAATAACGGTTTTAAAATTTTTGGCTATTACCGAATTGCTATTGGAGCAAGTATATTAATCTTATATGCATTAGGCATCCAAATTTCAATTAGCTAAAAAATGAGCAATGCATTCGATTTTGTGAAAGGGGAATTATTATTAATAGATAAGCCATTAACATGGACGTCTTTTGATGTGGTTGGTAAAATCAGAAATTCTTTGCGAATTAAAAAAATAAAAGTGGGCCATGCCGGCACGCTAGATCCATTAGCAACCGGACTATTAATTGTGTGTACCGGAAAACTGACCAAAGAAGTAGACCTGCACATGGCCGAAGAAAAAGAATATACCGGCACCTTTACCTTAGGCGCCACCACACCATCTTACGATTTAGAAACAGAAATAGATCAAACTTTCGAAACTAAACACATTACCGATTCGCTTATACACCAAACCTGTCAACTATTTATTGGCGAAATTGCCCAAGTTTCTCCTTCCTATTCTGCTTTAAGGATAGACGGAGAACGCGCATATCATAAAGCACGCCGTGGCGAAACCGTGAATATTAAATCTAGGAATATTACGATAAGTGAATTTGAGATTACAAATATACGCATGCCTGAAATTGATTTTAGAGTTGTTTGTAGTAAAGGAACTTATATTCGATCATTGGCAAACGATTATGGAAAGGCCTTGAACAGTGGCGCATATTTGACGGCTTTAAGAAGAACCAGAAGCGGTGCCTTTAACATTGCCGATGCTTGGAATCTAACTGCTTTAATAGACGAGATTTCGGTACAAAGAATTAATTGGACAGCAAAAGAAACTGCAAGCATCGATGAAAGTTTATAAACAGTTATCGGAGTTTAGCCCTATCAAAAATGCCGTTGTTACAACAGGCACTTTTGATGGCGTTCATATTGGTCACCAAAAAATCATTCATCGCGTAAAAGAAATTGCCCATCAAATTGCTGGAGAAAGCGTCATCATTACCTTTCATCCACATCCAAGATTGGTTTTATTTCCAGAAGACAATCATTTAAAAATCCTCAATACGCTTCCAGAAAAAATAAAATTACTGGAAGCATCCGGAATTGATCATTTAATTATTATTCCATTTACGAAAGAGTTTTCGAGATTGAGTTCGGTCGATTTTATTCAACAAATAATAGTAGATCAAATTGGTACTAAAAAATTAGTTATTGGTTATGACCATCATTTTGGTAAAAATAGAGAAGGCAGTTTTGAGCATTTAAAACATTACGGTCCATCATACGGTTTCGAAGTAGAAGAAATTCCTAAACAAGATATCAACGATGTTGGGGTGAGTTCTACAAAAATTAGAACGGCTTTAGCACAACACCAAATTGCGATTGCAAATCAATATTTAGGTTATCCTTATGCCATTGAAGGCATTGTTGTCAAAGGCGACCAAATAGGCCGCAGCATTGGCTTTCCAACGGCCAATATACAAATACAAGAAAGCCATAAATTGATTCCAGCTGATGGCATTTATGCAGTTCATGTTCAATGGCAATCCCAAACATACAAGGGCATGTTATATATTGGTGATCGGCCAACCGTTCAAGGAAGTAAAAAAGTAATAGAGGTAAATATTTTTGAATTCGATCAAGAAATTTACGACGAAGAAATTCAAGTTAAATTAATTCAATACATCAGGGGCGACCAACATTTTGATTCGCTAGCTGCGTTAACTTTGGCTATTCAGCAAGACGAAATTAATTGCAGAAAAGCGTTAAGCTAATTTTTCTAATAAGAAAGGTCCTGTGATCGAGTCTTTACACTGAGCCAATGCTTCTGGCGTTCCTTCAAAAACTAAATTTCCGCCTTTATCCCCGCCTGCAGGACCAATATCTATGACCCAATCGGCCGATTTAACAACTTCTAAATTATGTTCGATTACAATAATAGAATTACCCTGTGCAATTAAAGCATCGAAAGATTTCAATAACTTTTTAATATCATGAAAATGAAGACCCGTAGTTGGTTCGTCAAAAATAAATAAGGTATGGGTTTGCGAATTACCTTTTAATAAAAAAGATGCTAATTTAATACGCTGTGCTTCCCCACCCGATAGCGTGTTAGAAGATTGTCCTAAATGAACATAACCTAAACCAACTTCTGCTAATGGAATAATTCTATTTAGAATTTTCTTTTCTTGTGCAAAAAATTCAATGGCTTCGTCGATGGTTAAATCTAAAATTTCTGAAATATTTTTCTCGAGATAGGTGACTGCTAATACTTCTTGTTTAAATCTTTTTCCATGGCACGATTCACAGGTTAGAAATATATCTGCCATAAACTGCATTTCTACTCGCACTTCGCCTTCGCCTTGACACAACTCACATCGTCCCCCATCCACATTAAAAGAAAAATGCGAAGGCTTCATTCCTGCTGCTTTTGCACTGGCTTGACTCGCAAATAAATTTCGAATTTCGTCGTAAGCTTTTACATAGGTAACTGGATTCGATCTAGAAGATTTTCCAATTGGATTTTGATCGACCATTTCAATTTGTTGCACTGATTTATAATCTCCTTCTAAGGAATTGAATAAACCCGTTTGATCGACGGTATAACTTCCAATTGCTTTTTGCAAAGCAGGCACTAAAATTCTTTTGACTAAACTGGTTTTTCCAGATCCACTCACGCCCGTTACCGCGGTTAAAGTATGTAATGGAAATTTAACATCTATGTTTTTTAAATTATTTTCTCTTGCCCCTTTGATCATGACAAACTCCGACCATTTCCTTCTTTGTTTAGGTACTTCAATACTTTCCTGCCCTCCTAAATATTTTCCAGTCCAACTTTTTTTATCTTTTACCAAAGCACTGTATTGGCCTTCAAAAATAATTTCGCCACCATTTCGACCCGCATCAGGACCAATGTCAATAATATAATCGGCCGCTTTCATTACTTCTTCGTCGTGCTCTACCACAATGACCGTATTACCCGTATCGCGCAAAGATTCCATGACAGAAATTAATTTCTGGGTGTCTTTGGCATGCAGCCCAATACTTGGTTCATCTAAAATATATAAAGAGCCTACCAAACTACTACCCAAAGAAGTAGCTAAATTAATTCGCTGTGACTCCCCACCCGAAAGGGTATTAGACAAACGGTTTAAGGTTAAATAACCTAAACCAACATCTTGTAAATAGCGTAATCTATTTTTGATTTCTGCTACAATTCTTTTCGCAATTTGTGCATCGTGCGTATTTAATTTCAAGGAATCGAAAAATTGAGCAATTGTACTTATTGGCATCAATACTAAATCTGTAATAGATTTTTCCGCAACTTTTACATTATTAGCATCTGGCCTTAACCTACTACCCTTACAATCGGGGCAATTAGTTTTGCCTCTATACCTCGATAACATTACCCTATATTGAATCTTATAGGTTTGCTCTTCTAATTGTTTAAAGAAATCATTTAAACCCGAAAAATATTTATTACCAGTCCAAAGCAATTGCTGTTCGGCTTGCGTTAATTGAAAATATGAGCGATGAATTGGAAAATCAAATTTGATAGAATGCTTGATAAATACATCTAACCATTCTTTCATTTTTTCTCCACGCCAAGGTGCAATGGCCCCTTCAAAAACAGATTTACTTTTATCTGGCACCACTAAGTCTTCGTCGATGCCAATTATTTTTCCATAACCTTCGCAACGCTTACAGGCGCCATAAGGATTATTGAAACTAAAAAAATTGGCAGAAGGTTCTTCAAATATAATTCCATCTAATTCAAAGCGATCGCAAAATTGATGCGTGCTGTTTTTATCTGCTATAGTTAATTCGATGATGCAATCGCCATGTCCTTCAAAAAATGCAGTTTGAATAGAGTCTGCTAACCTCGAATGTGTTTCTTCTTCTTGATTCAACACAATTCTATCAATCAGAATAGCTAAAGCTCCTGCTTTTTTGATACTGGTATTTTTAACCGTTTTATCTTCAATTAAATCTTCAATTTTAAAAATAGACTCATTAAATCGGACACGCTTATAGCCTTTTTGTAAAAGTATGGCCAACTCTTCTTTTAGGTTTCTGTCTTTTAGTATGGGTAGTGGCGCAAAAACAACACAAAGTGTTTCGTCGGCTTGGGTATTTAAAAAGGCCATCACCGAATCGACCGTGTCTCTTTTTACCTCTTGACCCGAAACTGGCGAAAAGGTTCTACCCACCCTTGCAAAAAGCAATTTTAAATAATCGTAAATTTCTGTAGATGTACCAACCGTCGATCGGGGATTATTGGCGGTTACTTTTTGTTCAATGGCAATAGCAGGCGCAATTCCTTTTATATAATCGACCTCTGGCTTATTCATTCTGCCCAAAAATTGCCTAGCATAAGAAGACAAGCTCTCGACATACCTTCTTTGCCCCTCGGCATATAAAGTATCAAAGGCTAAAGAAGACTTACCAGATCCAGATAGGCCTGTAATAACCACTAATTGGTTTTTAGGGATATTAACAGAAATGTTCTTTAAATTATGAACCCTAGCCCCTTTAATCAGTATAAAATCTTTTACATCTAGTTGATTGGCTGTTTTCGACATGCTAATTATTATGCTTGCAAAGCTAAAATAACCCAAGCAAAAAATAGCTTGTTTTACCTTTCTTTTGTAACATATTTAATATTTTTTCAAAAAAATTTTGATTTTAAACTCAATATCCGTTTATTCGTTTAAATAATAATTCAAAATAAACCTAAAAAACCAAAAGGAGGACCATATATAGATTAAAATTCTACACTAATTAACATTTAAATTTTAACGGGAGGAACCATTATGAACCGTAAATTAATTAGTGACCAAGAATTAGTCAATCTGTATATTCATGGAGATGAATCTGCTTTAGGCGAATTATTAACCCGTCACAAAACAAAAATCTATTCTTCGATTAACTTATTAGTGAAAGATTCTTTTTTAGCAGAAGATATCTTCCAAGACACTTTTATCAAAGTTATAAAAACCCTTAAAGGTGGTAAATACAACGAAGAAGGAAAATTTCTTCCTTGGGTAATTCGCATTGCCCATAATTTAGTGATAGACCACTTTAGAAAAGTAAAGCGTACGCCTGTGATTACCAACAGCGATGGCTTTGACATCTTTGATGTAATTGGCATTGCCGATGAAAACATAGAAGACAAAATGTTGAGAGCACAAAATCATCAAGATTTAAGAGCTTTTATTCAATTGCTTCCAGAAGAACAAAAAGAGGTGTTAATTATGAGGCATTACGCTGATTTGAGTTTCAAAGAAATTGCCGATTTAACGGGTGTAAGTATCAATACCGCATTAGGCAGAATGCGCTATGCATTAAACAATTTGCGAAAAATGATAGGCGATAAAGAAGTAAGTTTTAAACAACAATAATTTTTTTTTAGGTTTATATGGTTTAAATAGGCTTTTCAAAAGAAAGCCTATTTTTTTTTATCCCATTAGAAAATATCTACACCTTTTCTGCGTTTAATTCCCATAAACATAAAAAAACGGTCTATGGTAGAAACCTTTACTCAAAATGAACTAATAATGGCCATTTATCACGAATTATCAAGCGATGAAATGGTTGGATTAGAAACCCAATTAAATACTAATTTCGAAATAGAAGATAATTTCGATCATTTGCAGGAGATGAAAACAGCATTAGATCAATTAAAAGTAAGTCCAAGGCAAGCTATTATTGATCAAATTCTTGCATTTTCTAAATCTATTTAATTGTTTCCATTCATTATTTAACCCGACTAGCAAATACTAGTCGGGTTTTTGTTTTTGAAATTTACCAACATTTTTTGTGGATATCATTTTTTCTAAAACGCTACTAGAACTGCTACTTTAGCGTATGACAATTAAAGAAAGATACGAAGGTGTTTTGGAGATTTTTGAAAAAAAAATGCCCTCTGCAGAAACAGAATTAAGTTATCGTAACCCCTTCGAATTACTAGTCGCAGTAATACTTTCGGCCCAATGTACCGACAAAAGAGTAAACCTAATTACTCCAAAATTATTTGAAATTTATCCAGATGTAAACAGCTTAGCTACTGCAACAGTTGCCGATGTTTTTGCTATTATTCGCAGCATCAGTTATCCAAATAATAAAGCCAAACATTTAATTGGCATGGCAAATATTTTACTAAGCGCCTTTAATGGGATCGTCCCTTCTGCAACCAAAGAATTGCAAAGACTTCCGGGTGTGGGTCGAAAAACAGCGAATGTTATTTCCTCCGTCATTTTTAATATGCCAACCATGGCAGTAGATACCCATGTGTTTAGGGTTTCGGCAAGAATCGGATTAACGAGAAATGCTAAAACGCCTTTAGCCACCGAAAAGCAGTTAATCAAGCATATTCCTAAAAGTAAAGTTCACATTGCCCACCATTGGCTCATTTTACATGGAAGATATACTTGTACCGCCCGCAGTCCAAAATGCGAAAACTGCGATTTAATAGCTTTTTGCAAGTATTTTAAAACAAATGGATTGAAATTAGCTTAATTACTATATATAATCTTTAAAAAATGCAATTGTGGCTAGCCTAAAATTGACTGATATTTGATTATTGAATGAAGGTAAATTTTACTAAAAATAATAGAATTGAGGCAATATTGAAAAATGTGGAAAATTATTTTTTAATAAAATACTTTGTTTAATTGGTTTAATTAGGCTTTTTTAGATTTGTTAGCAATAAAAGTTGCAGATTACAAAAAATGCTATTATTTTTAGCAAAAATTAAAATGAAAAAACAGAAAACAGAACAAAAAACAGAACAAATGGCAGATAACAAAGAAAAGTTAAAGGCATTACAAATGACCTTAGACAAACTAGAAAAAACCTACGGAAAAGGAACCATCATGAAATTAGGTGATTCTGTAATTGAACCATTGGAAGCAATTTCAACAGGTTCATTAGGACTAGACATCGCTTTAGGTATTAATGGTCTTCCGAAAGGCAGAGTAATAGAAATTTATGGACCAGAATCTTCTGGTAAAACAACTTTGGCTTTACATGCTATTGCAGAATCTCAGAAAAAAGGTGGCGTGGCTGCATTCATAGATGCAGAGCATGCATTCGATAAATTTTATGCTAAAAAATTAGGCGTTGATGTAGAAAATTTATTGATCTCTCAACCAGACAATGGCGAACAAGCATTAGAAATTGCAGACAACTTGATTCGCTCTGGCGCGATCGATATTATCGTGATTGACTCGGTTGCAGCATTGGTTCCTAAAAGCGAAATCGAAGGCGAAATGGGCGATTCGAAAATGGGATTGCATGCACGCTTAATGTCACAAGCTTTAAGAAAATTAACAGGTACTATTAGCAAAACAGGCTGTTGCTGTATATTCATTAATCAATTAAGAGAAAAAATTGGTGTCATGTTCGGAAACCCTGAAACCACTACAGGCGGTAACGCTTTGAAGTTTTATGCTTCGGTTCGTTTAGACATCAGAAGAACTGGTCAAATTAAAGATGGAGATGAAGTGATCGGAAATAGAGTGAAAGTGAAAGTCGTAAAGAACAAAGTTGCACCTCCCTTCCGTATTGCAGAATTTGATGTGATGTATGGAAAAGGCATATCAAAATCTGGTGAGATTGTAGACATCGGAGTAGATTTTGAAATCGTAAAAAAAGCAGGTTCTTGGTTTAGTTATGGTGATACCAAATTAGGACAAGGCAGAGATGCTGTTAAACAATTAATTGAAGACAATCCAGAATTAGCAGAAGAATTAGAAGGTAAAATCAAGGCGATTCTATCAAAAGTAGAACTACCTACAGAAGCACCTTCTGAAGACGCTAAGGAATAATTTTTTATTTTCCATGTTTTATGTTTTAAAAGCGGCACAGCAATGTGTCGCTTTTTTTGTTTGCCTTTACAATCCTAATTATTTTAATCAATAGGAAAAAGGTGTTTTTGCTAATCAAACAAGTCTGCCAATGTTAATGGAGCATTATCTTTTATACCTATTGGTATATAATAGCAAATTTGACCGCATTTTTATAAAAAAGAATAGAAAAAACCCGATATTGTCATGTTAAAAAAATAAAATCCAATGCGGTTTAAAATCCGCTATTACGATTAAATCGAAACAAAACATAATGAGAAAACAGCTCCTATCCCTACTTTTAGTATTACAAAGTTTTGTGCTTTTTGCACAAGTTCCAGCAGGTTATTATTCGACCGCAAGTGGTTTATCTGGCACTGCTTTAAGACAAGCTTTACATGATATTATTGATAACCATTCGGTAAAAAGTTATAGTTCTTTAATGAGTTATTACCAAACAACCGATATCAAACCAAATGGAAAAGTTTGGGACATGTATTCTGATGTTCCAAATGGTACACCACCCTACTCCTTTAACTTTTCGCAAACTTGCGGAAATTATAGTAACGAAGGTGATTGTTTTAACAGAGAACATTCTTGGCCACAAAGTTGGTTCAATAGTAACTCGCCAATGGTATCAGATTTATTCCATGTATATCCTACCGATGGAAAAGTAAATGGCCTAAGAAGTAATTATCCTTATGGCGAAGTAACAACACCAACAAGCACCACGCTCAATGGCAGTAAATTAGGGCCTTGTAGCTTCCCGGGTTATACTGGTACAGTATTCGAGCCCATTGCAGAATACAAAGGCGATTTTGCAAGAACTTATTTTTACATGTGCACGCGTTATTATACCGAAGATTCAGGTTGGCAAACCAACGACATGATTATTGGTGCTAGTTTAAAACCATGGGCTTTAGAATTAATGAAAAAATGGAATCAACAAGATCCAGTAAGTGCAAAAGAAATTGCTAGAAATAATAACGTTTATGCTATTCAAGGAAATCGAAATCCATTTATTGATCATCCAGAATATGCATGCATTGTTTGGCCTGGTGGTAGTTTTTGCAGCCTCATTCCAAATATCACTAACATTAACAAAATACCAAGTGCGCCAACTTTAAGCGACTCTGTTGCTTTAACAGCAAGCATTACAGACGATGGTAGTATTTCTTCTGCAAGCATTAAATGGGGAACTAGCGCAAGCAGTATTAATCAGACTATTAATATGCATGTAACTGCCACTGCAAACGTGTATCAAACCAATACTAAAATTGCACCGCAGCCAAACGGTACCACTATTTATTATTACATTACTGCAACCGATAACCAAAGCAATACGAGCACCAGTACAACTGCTAATTATTTTATCGGCACGCCTACTTCTCCTGCACCAATTATCAGCAGCATCACTAAAAATCCAAACAATGTAAATACCAATAATGCGGTAACTATTTCTTGTTCGGCAACAGACGATGGTAGTGTAACTCAGGTAAATTTGCTTTGGGGAACCAGCGCAAGCGCAATGAATACAAGCATTCCGATGACTAATACGAGTACCAGTATTTATATTTCTTCGACTTCTATTCCTGCACAAACACTTGGCACCACTATTTATTTTAAAATAAATGCAACAGATAATTTAGGACAAACCAGTAGCAGTACTACCCAAAGTTATGTAGTGAGCGCGGCTAGTACCAGTACTTGTGCAACCGATTTAATTATTTCTGAATATGTAGAAGGTTCTGCAAATAATAAATACTTAGAATTATATAATGGCACCACTGCAAGTATTGATTTGAGTAATTATAAATTGAAATTATATGCCAATGGTTCGAGTACAGTAACACAAGACATCACCCTTTCGGGAACGATTCCTGTTAATGGTACTGCCGTTTTCAAAAACTCTGCAGCAACCATTTACACCGGTACCGCAACTAATTGTAGCGCTACTAATTTTAATGGAAACGATGCGGTTGCCTTAGTAAAAATTTCACCAGATAGCGTGATAGATATTATTGGTAGAATTGGCGAAAACCCAGGCACCGCTTGGACCAGCGGCACTTTATCTTTATTAGATCAAACCTTAGTTAGAAAAGCAAATGTGATTGCAGGTGTGAGCAGCAACCCGCTGGCTGGCTTTCCAACGCTTGCCACCGAATGGGATGGTTATGCAAAAGACGATGTAAGTAATTTAGGCGGACATACCATGACTTGTGGTACTGCAAGTAATAGCATACAAACTACTTTGGCTAACAATACTGGATTTTGTTTAGGTTCGATTATCAATGTTAATTATTTAGTTAATGGCAGCATCAATGCCAATAATATTTACACTGTTCAGTTATCGAATGCGAATGGTGATTTTACAAATGCAATTAACATTGGTTCAACTACTACTAATACCATTGTTGGAAATATCACGGGTATTATTCCTAAAAATTTAGCAGCAGGAACCGGATATAAAGTAAGAGTAAACGCTACAGACCCTTTAACGACAGGCGAAAGCAACGCAACGGCATTTAGCATTCATGCATTGCCTAGTGTAAGTGCTGGCGTAGATGTACGCATTTGCAATGGACAAAACACAATACTAAGAGCCAGTGGCGCAAATATTTATAGTTGGGATAATGGTGCAGGCGATTCTTCTGTTGCAATAGTTGCGCCAAACAAAACCACTACCTACGAAGTAATAGGAATTGACGCCAACGGTTGCAGTAATTTTGATTCCGTAACAGTGTTTGTTGATACTATTGCTACGCCAGTAATTGAAATTACGCAATTGAGTAACATGCACGTTGGACTTCTTTCAGATTACGTTAATGGCAACCAATGGTACCAAGTAGACCGTTTAAGCGGTGCAATAAATATGCTGGCAAACGAAAATGGTCAAGCCATCGACATCGAAAAATGGCAGAATTTCGCATACGATTATTATACCATTGTGACCAATACACAAGGTTGTGTGAGCGATAGCTCTAATCATATTATTGGCGCTTGGATGGGTATCAACAATTTAAAAGCACAGGCACTATCCATTTTCCCTAACCCTAACGAGGGACTTTTTCAAATAGATTGTAAAAATAAGATGGGCGAAAATGCAAGCATCCGTGTTTATAATAATTTAGGTCAATTGGTTTTTCAAAAACAAATTAAAATTGAATCGGCCTTTTTGCCTATAGATTTAAGCAGTTTAAGCAAGGGAATTTATGCCATCGAATTATTAACTGAAAAATCAATCAGTAGCGGTAAAGTGATGATAAAATAATGCTACGAAAATAATATCAATAAAAAAGGCTCGGAAAATTTTCCGAGCCTTTTTTTATTGGTCAATGGCAATGGGCATGCGCGCAAGTGGCACCGCCGATTGTGATAAAAATTTTCCGGCGTGGTATTTATGAAAGCCAGCAATGGCAACCATTCCAGCGTTATCGGTACAATACTGAAAAGCAGGTAAATAAAACTCCCAATTGTTATCTTTCGCCAATGTTTCGATGGCATTGCGCAAGCCAGAATTAGCAGAAACACCTCCTGCAACCGAAATGCGTGTAATACCATGATCGATGGTGGCTTTCTTTAATTTATTAATTAAAATACTGACAATTCTATTTTGAATAGACGCACAAATATCTGCTAAATTTTCGGCAACAAAATTTGGATTTGATTTTTGATGTTGCTGTACAAAATATAAAATTTGCGTTTTCAAACCACTGAAACTAAAATTATATTGAGGGATTTGTGGTTCGGTAAATGTAAATCGATTTGGGTTTCCCGTTTGTGCATATTTATCAATCAAAGGTCCGCCCGGATAAGGCAGTCCTAATATCTTTGCTGTTTTATCAAAAGCTTCGCCTGCGGCATCGTCGGTGGTTTCGCCTAACACTTCCATTTCAAAATAATCTTTCACCAACACAATTTGCGTATGCCCACCCGAAACGGTTAAACAAATAAAAGGGAAATTGGGCTTTGGCTCGTCGATGAAATGCGCCAGAATATGCGCTTGCATATGATTAATTCCAATTAAAGGTACACCCAATGCCAAAGCAAATGCCTTCGCAAAAGAAGTACCCACTAAAAGTGCACCCATTAATCCGGGTCCTTGGGTAAAAGCTACCGCAGTAATGTCATTTTTGCGTATTTTAGCCTTTGCTAAGGCCGCATCAACTACTGGAATAATATTCTGTTGATGAATTCTAGAAGCAACCTCGGGAATAACACCCCCATATTGCTCGTGAATGGCTTGAGTAGCTGTAATATTGGATAAAATTTCTCCATTTACGCAAACCGATGCAGAGGTTTCGTCGCAGGAAGATTCTATTCCAAGGATAATGAGTGGTTTTTGTTGATTTACCATAAAGCAATATTATTAAACGAATACTAAAAATAACGAGCTGGACCATTGCAAGCCTTCTAATATTAGGGCTTAGCACTACTCTGCTGTTAACTTTACCGAGTGTTCAAACTTGGTTGAGCAAAAGAGCCACCTCGTATTTATCCGATCAATTACATACAAAGGTAAGCATCCAAGGCGTGGATGTAAAATTTCCAAAGAATATTGTGCTCAAAGGCTTATTAATTGAAGATCTTCATCAAGATACCCTGCTATTTACCGAAACCTTCCAAATCAATATCAATAATTATTCTTTAAACAGGAATCGATTTTATATCAATAGCATTCAACTCGATCAACCCGTTGTAAAAATTAAATATTATCAAAAAGAGTCGGCTAGTAATTTGCAATTTATACTCGATTATTTTGAGGATACAACGAGTAATAGTACAAATACAAAACCAAGTATCTATTTAAAAATTGGTTTATTAAAAATTACGGATGGTAATATTATCTATCAAAATCAACATATTGTAGCAAATGGAATGAAAAGCATCAATTATGATGACCTCCATATTACCCATTTAAATTATACCAGCGATTATTTTACCTACTTCCACAACGAATTAAGAACCAAGCTCAAGCGCTTGAGTTTAAAGGAAAAGAGCGGTTTTATCATCAGTCAATTAAGTACTGATTTTAAAATGACGCCAACAGAAATGGAGTTTAGCAAACTCGATTTAATTACGCCACGCAGTCATATTCGTGATTATTATTTAATGCGCTATAAAGACATTAGCGATATGGGTGATTTTTTAACGAAGGTTTATATGAATAGTAATTTTGTGAATAGCAAGATTGCTTACAAAGATGTTGCCTATTTTACAGATGAACTGGCTAATTATACTGGAACTGTTTATGCAAATGGTAAAGTATATGGAACGGTTGACAATTTAGCTTCGGATGAAATAACGATTAAGACTAATGACACAACTTATTGCGAAGGTAAATTCAGTATCAAAGGCATGCCCGACATGGAACATGCCGAATTATATTTTAAAGCAGATAAATTAATTAGCCATTTAGCAGATGCCAAAAAATTATTAATTAATATTGATCAAAAAGAAATCAGTAGCCTATTACCTAATGAATTAGCACGATTAGGCACCTTTAGTTTTTCGGGATACTACCAAGGTCGTTTAAATGATTTTAATTTAAAAGGTCAAATGCAATCTGCTATTGGTGGAATCTATGCAGATTTTAATATGAAATTGCCAGACAATCAAGCAGCAAGCTATAAAGGCGAAATACAAACCATTGACTTTGACTTAGGCAATTTAATTGCACAAGAAAATATTGGCATTTGTAATATTAAAGCAAATTTAGATGGGCAGGGTTTTAGTTTAGCCGAATTGAAAACGAAATTTGATGCAAGCATCTTAGACATTCGCCTGAATAATTATACTTATCGAAACTTAAATACCATTGGGTCTATTCATCAAAAAGTATTAAACGCCGCGATACATTCTAACGAAACTGCACTGAATTTTGACATCGATGGAAAGGTAGATTTAAAAAATATCGAATTACCTGCCTTTCAATTAGCCGCTAGTATTAAGCGCATAGACTTACTGGCATTGCATTTCACAACAGATTCATTTGTGATCAGCAGTAAATTAAAAGCCAATTTTATAGGCGCCGATTTTGAAAAAATTGCTGGATCTGTAGCCTTCCAAAATACTGATATTCAAAAAGGGTCCATCGAACACCATATCAATGAAATCGAAATACATGCGCAACTTAATGGATTAGATAAAAATATTAATATCGCATCCGAATTATTAACAGCGGAATTAAAAGGGAATTACCATTTAGCTAATATAAGCTCTGCTAGTAAATCTTTCTTGAAAAACTTTTTACCTTCTATGCGTTTAGGTAATATTAATAAATTTGAAAACCAAGATTTTAGTTTCAAAATACTTTTAACCAATTCTAAACCCATTACGGATTTATTTTTCCCCGAATTTCATTTAGCAAAAGGTGGATCTATTTACGGCAAACTCAATACAGCAAAGGATTTACTAAAGATTAATATTGGACTCGATTTTCTCAAATATAAATCGTTTAAATTCGAAAAAATAGTCATTGACGGCGAAAATAATAGTAAAACTTTTGACCTCAATATTGCAAGTAATAAAATATTAATTAACGATAGTGTCAATATTAACAATGTGGCCATTTCAAATGCGATTGCTAATGACACCATACAGTTCAACGTTAAACTATCCGACAAAGACGCGATCAATCAATTAGACTTAAATGGAAAACTAAATTTCATCAATGATTCTGTCAACTTAAGCGTGCTGCCATCAGAAATCATTATCGATCGGGCAGAATGGAAAATTCCATCTGCTTTTAAATTATGTTATACCCCCCAAGGAAATTTTATTATCAATGATTTTTATTTGAGCAATGGTGATCAAAGCCTTTCTATTACCGGAATTATTTCAGATAAAGAAAAAGATAAACTAAACATTAAAGCGCATCAGCTTTCGTTGAAATCTTTTAACCAAATTCTAAAAAAATATTCGATTGCCATTGCAGGTACTTTAAATGCAAACACCACGCTGGCAGCCGTTTCGGGCGATATGAGTTTACAATCAGAATTACGAATAGACAACTTAGTATACAATAAAGACAGTATTGGCATCTTGAAATTCAATAGCACGCTAGATGAAAAAAGTAAAATTATTTCGATTGCAGGAAGCGTATTTAATAAAACGCTCAAAACATTAGAGATTGGTGGAAGTATCAATATAGGTAGAAAAGTAGATAATTTAAATTTGAATATTTTATTAGACGAGACCGAGTTATCTGTCATTGAACCATTCGTAAAAGATTATGTATCTAATATAAAAGGAACTGCTATTGCCGATTTAGCAATAACCGGCAGCATTAAAAACCCTAAACTAGATGGCTATTTAAACTTAAAAAATGTAGGACTATTGGTTAATTACCTTAATACGAGCTATACTTTAAACGAACAAATTAAATTCACAGAAGATAAAATTATTATTAATAATGTTCAACTTAAAGATAGAGAAGGCAATAAAGGCACTGCTAATGGCAGCATTAGTCATCAAAACTTTAGCAATTTTGTATTTGATGTAAAAGTACAATCACAAAATTTAATTAGCTTAAACACCACAGCTAAAAATAATGAATTGTATTATGGTAAAGCCTATACCAGCGGTACTTACTTATTTAGAGGCCCATTGGATCGTTTTAAAATTGACATTACAGCGGCTACCAATGCAGGCACCAAATTATTTATTCCAATTGCCGACGAGAATTCCATCTCTGCAAATAATTATATTCATTTTATTGCAAAAGATTCCTTGCAAAAAAAATCGGATTATAAAATTGACCTTTCTGGTATTGCTTTAAACATGAATTTACAAGTAAATGATGCGGCAGAGGTGCAATTAATTATGGACCCCAATACAGGTGAAGCCATTAAAGGCCGTGGATTTGCAAACTTAAAACTAGCCATCAATACCATCGGTAATTTTGAAATGTTTGGCAATTTTGAAATTTCGGAAGGGGTGTACAATTTCAACATTCAAAATATCATCAACAAAAAATTTAAAATTGAAAAGGGTGGAACGATTAGGTGGAATGGAGATCCTTTTAAAGCCAAAATAGACCTCTGTGCCGTATTCGAAACCAGGCCTTCTATTTATCCGCTAATTGTATCTGCAACTAACGACACGAGCGCTTATTCGACTTCAGCAAAAGTGCTATCGCAGTGCGTACTTTATATGAAAAATGATTTGCTTTCGCCAGATATTACTTTTGGTTTACGCTTTCCTAACGATCAAGATGTGAGCAGTAAAGTAGGCGGCTACCTTGCTAATTCAGATAATTTAAACAATCAAGTGGCCAGTTTATTGGTGTTTGGAAGATTTGTAAATTCGGCTACCAACAATACCAGTATTGCCACCTCGGGTTTTATCAACGCGCAACTTTCTAATTTAATTTCTACTAAAAACTTTAATTTAAATTTAGACAAAGGAGTGGGTGGTTCCTTGAAATTATTTAATGAAAGAATTACCATTGATGGCAGTATTGCGAATCAAACTAGTGTCTCAACCGCTACAAACACCAATGCGAGTGCTATTACAGGTGATGTGAGTATAGAATATAAAATTAGTAAAGATGGCCGTTTAAAAGCAAAAGCCTTTCAACGAAACGACAATAATAGTGACATCTTAAAACGCGGAAATAGCCAAAATGAACAGGGCTTAGGCGTTTTCTACCGCATAGAGTTCGATAACTTTAAAGAGTTATGGGAAAAAATAACCAGGAAGAAAACAACAATTTAATTTATTTGTCTTTTAAAATGGAATGTCCCATTTTATCGCGCTTGGTTTTTAAATAAACTTCGTTATGCGAATTGCTTTCAATTTCAATTGGAATATTTTCTACAATCTCTAAACCATATCCAACAATGGCCGCACGCTTGGTAGGATTATTCGAAATGAGTTTCATTTTAGCAATTCCTAAATCGCGTAAAATTTGCGCCCCTACTCCATAATCGCGTTGGTCCATTTTAAAACCTAATTGAATATTTGCATCTACCGTATCGTATCCTTGGTCTTGTAAATTGTATGCTTTCAATTTATTAATCAAGCCAATGCCTCGGCCCTCTTGATTCATATAAAGAATACAACCTTTGCCTGCTTTGGCAATCATTTGCATGGCTTTGTGTAATTGTGCGCCACAATCGCATCTGCAAGAACCAAAAATATCACCTGTTACGCAAGATGAATGCACCCTTACTAAAACAGGTTCGTCTTTAGCCCATTCACCTTTGATTAATGCTAAGTGATTTTCTCCTGTATTTATTTGCGTAAAGGCCACCATTTCGAAATCTCCAAATTCGGTTGGTAAATTAATAGTCACTTCTCTTTTAATTAAAGATTCATGCTTTAAACGATATTCAATTAAATCTTTAATACAAATAATTTTTAAATCGAATTTTTTAGCAATGATTTCTAAATCTGGGAGTCTTGCCATTTCCCCATCTTCTCTAATAATTTCTACAATTAATCCTGCTTCTTCGAAACCAGCCAAACGAGAGATATCAACTGCTGCTTCGGTATGGCCTGCTCTTCTAATCACGCCGCCGTCTTTAGCCATTAATGGAAATATATGACCCGGTCTGCCAAAATCATCGGCCTTACTAGCCGGATTAATTAAAGCCAATACTGTTTTAGAACGATCTGAAGCAGAAATACCAGTGGTGCATCCATTACCTAATAAATCGACCGATACCGTAAAATTGGTTTCGTGCGAAGCGGTATTGTTACCCACCATTAAATCAAGTTTCATTTCTATGCAACGGCTCTCGGTCATGGGCATGCAAATTAAACCCTTGCCATGCGTTGCCATAAAATTAATCATCTCTGGGCTTGCATTTCTTGCAGCCGTTAAAAAATCACCTTCGTTTTCACGGTCTTCGTCATCTACAACGATGATACATTTGCCTGCTTGTATTTCAAGAATTGCTTCTTCTATGGTATGGAATTTCATATTATTGATTTCTTTTAGTAGGCTCCCAAATACTTGATTTTATTCCTTTCTTGAAAATAAAAAAGCCTTTCAGTAAAGCCAAATTCATTAAATAAAAATGTGATGCAAATCTAAGCAATTTTAGATGTATGCCAATTTTTTTAAATAACCAATCGATGATTGGACTGAGGGATAAGCCCAATTGCAAATATACTACTAGAAGAAAAGCATCATGGCTGAGGCTCAATAGGTAGCTAGTATTAAATGCCATAATCAGCAAAAAAGGACCCATCCAGCGAATTACTTTATGCGACCAGAAACAAAATCCTATACTGCTAAAAGGATTTTTCAGAAGGCTTGCAAAGTGAAACAAATTCTGAAAATTACCTGTTGCTATTCTCACCTTTCGCCTAAACTCTTCCGAAACTTTATTAGATACATCTTCGATACAAACTGCTTCTAAAGCTACTATTGCCTTTTTGCCTTGCTTGAGCACATTCATGGAAAGGTAAAAATCGTCTACAATAAAATATTTTGGCACGATAGTATAGTTTGCTGCTCTTAAAGAGTAGCAACCGCCAAATGCGCCTATCATAGTGCCCCAGCAAATTCCCTCTTGGTATTTAATTTTATTCTCTCTAGTTAAATATGATTTTTCTTGATGAGCAATGCCATCAATTTTTACAACCGGATTAAGAATGTTTCCAGCCACCAAAGCGATCTCCTTATTTTTATAATGTTTGAGCATTTCAAAAATAGTTTGTTTTAAAAAAAACACATTCGCATCGGTTAAAATAAATACATCGGCTTTGGCCAAAGTTGCTAAATGATTGATGATAGCCGTTTTTCCTGTTCTATTTTTAAATTCAATTAAATGAACTGCATGCGTGTCTACATAACGCTGAACGATAGGATTTGTTTGGTCTGTGCAGGCATCTGTTCCTATATAAACTTGTATTTTTTCAATGGGATAATCGGTCAAGAAAATGGATTTTATTTTTTCTTCAATTACCGTCTCTTCGTTGTAGGCAGCAATAAGAATGGCCACCGTAGGAAGTTCGAGGTCATTTAACGCATAAGTGATTTCGTTTTGTTTTTTATTTTTAGCAAACCACGATAATAGCAATGGAAATAACACATAGCTGTGAAACAACAAGGCAATACATAAGCAAAATAAAAAAGTGTAGATTCCCAATTATTTAATGGTTAAATAAAAATCAATATATTTTTGCGTAATGGCTTTGTTTTCGTATTGGCTACCCACCAATTCAAATGCAGCAGCAGCAATACTTTCACGAAAATCGTTATTTTGCAAACAATTGGTAATTGCAGCAATCCACTCAGCAGGCGTATCGGCAATCACTATGTTTTTATTTGGCGTATAGCTAATTCCCTCTGCACCAATGGTAGAACTAATAATGCATTTTTTGGCTGCCATTCCTTCAATAATTTTTACGCGCATTCCGCCGCCAGAAAGCAGCGGCACCAACATAATTTGGTGCGACTTTTTAAAAGCAATGGCGTCTTCAACAAAACCATGAATAAAAACATTTTTAAGCTGAAGCTTTAAAACCCAATCGGGTGTTGACTTTCCGGCTATGTGCAATGTTATTTCGGGATGCTTTAGTAATAATTCATTCCACACATTTTCTAAAAACCATTTCAAACCTTCTACATTTGGCGCCCAATCTAAAGCACTGATGCTAAAAATGGTATTTGGCTTTTCTGTAAATAAATCAGCTTGTAAATATTTATCTAAAATTACCCCAGCAGGAATAACCTTAATAGGCTTTGTTATGCCCATATCCAACAGACGCTGCTTATCTTCTTCGGTAATAGCTGCAATGCCGCTAGCCATGTTGTAATACTTGTTTTCAAAAGCTTTCAGCCTTTTACTTAAATGATTATAAAACCATTTTTTCAATGGATTTTTTGTGTTAACAGCCAGTCGCTCCCAAATAATATATTCAATATTATGCGCCCTTATAATCACAGGCCTATTCGAATGCTGTTGAATAACTTCAATATATTTTGCAACAAAAGCGCCTTCTACTTGAATAAAATCGTAGGTGTTTGCTTGCAATAATTCGATTAGTTTTTGGGAAACATTATTGCTATAAAATCGCTCCACATTATATGGAATTGTTTTGAAAATTAAATTGATTAATAATTTAACTGGCGAAATACGGGTATCTACAAAAACATCTATTTGATTGGCGTATTCGACCATTGCGCCTTTTGGTTGTGCATGCTTAGGCGTATTGATGGCTAATAAGTCTATGATTGCGCCGTTCTCTTTTAAACCTTTAGTAATGGCATAAATACCCATTGCGCCCCCATCTGTTGGTGGAAATGGGACCCGATATGTTAACTGTAAAACTCTCAATTTATTTGATACTCGCTTTGATTGCATCCAGTACCGATGCCGCTGATAAATCTTTCATACAAGACTCCCCATTTTTACAAGCACCTTGAAAATAACATTCACAATTTTTGGACGGACTTACAATTTGACCGCGTTGATACAATTCAAATTCGTATGGATTGAAAATATTATTCATCAATACCATTTGTTTTTGCAAAGCCACTGCAATGTGCATGGCCATGGTTACTTGCGTTACAATCAAATCCATTTGATACATCAAGTTGATGAATTTTGGCAAAGAATGATAACCTAAATAGCTTGCGCCGGTTGCTTTTGCAAGCTTCGTATTTTTTTCGTGCTCTTGTTCACCGCCTAACAATACTGGCTCAAAACCTGCTTCTTGTAAAAGTTGAATCAATTGTATCCAATGGGTTTCAGGCCAAAGTCTGGTGGTCCAACGATCACCGCAACCGGTGTTTAAACCAATTAATTTTTTATTCGAAGGTAATTCCCATACAAAACCTTTGTCTTGATGGTTATCAAAAAGATATTCTTCTCCATTAAATTCCCAGCCAGCCATCTCAAAAATTTCTTTTACATAAGATTTTTGATTCTGCTTACTGATA
>CAIMAP010000203.1 GCA_903838995.1 uncultured bacterium
CAATACATATCTGCACGCTTTGGTTGCTTCTGAAAAATAGAATACATTATTTTCGATTCAATTTCGGAAGTAAAATTAGACCCACTTAAATAAACTAATTGCGAAGCGTATTTAGGAACCGAAGTGTCTTCGCTTAGCTCTTTTAAAAGATCTTTGTATTCGTCTAACTCTGCATATTTTATATACCTATTTTTTATTTTTCTAGCACGAACCCAAGACCACATAATAACGAACAACGCAAATCCAATCACCAATGTTACCCAACCTCCATGACTAAACTTACTTAAATTGGCAACCAAGAAAGAAAGCTCGATACTAGCATAAAGCAAGGTCAACACCCCAATAATCCATGCTGATGTGCCAATACTGTATAAATAAATCATCAACAAGATGGTAGTCATTAACATGGTAAGTGTGATAGACAAACCGTATGCTGCTTCCATATTGGTAGACTCTTTAAAATACATGACCACCATTAAACAACCTATCCATAATAACCAATTAATACTTGGTACATATAATTGCCCTTTGGTTTCTGTTGGATAATTAATTTTCACCTTTGGCCAAATATTTAATCGAACTGCTTCTGATATTAAAGTAAAAGAACCACTAATTAAAGCTTGACTCGCAATAATTGTGGCAATGGTGGCAATACCAATTCCATAAATAATAAACCAATCAGGCATGATAGTATAAAAGGGATTGCTTTCTAAATGCGTTCCATCTTGCGTTAACAACCAAGCTCCTTGTCCAAAATAATTCAATAACAAAGTAATTTTAACAAAGGTCCAACTAAGTCTGATATTATCTTTTCCGCAATGCCCTAAATCTGAATACAATGCTTCGGCTCCAGTGGTACATAAAAATACAGAACCCAATATCCAAAATCCACCAGGATGATTCACTAACAATTGATAGGCAAATGTTGGATTAATTGCATGAATAATTGCAGGATGCATTAATAATTGACTCAAACCAAGTATGCCCAACATAGCAAACCAAATAAACATGATTGGACCAAAAGCTTTACCTACAATGTCTGTACCGAATTGCTGCAAGAAAAATATACCAGTAATAATTAACATGACAATTGGAACCGTTGCAATATCTGGATATAAAATTCTTAAGCCTTCTATAGCCGATGAAACGGAAATTGGCGGGGTAATAATTCCATCTGCCAACAAAGTACAACCACCTATCACCGCTGGTATAATGAGCCACTTCGCTTTTCTTCTCACCAAAGTATATAATGAGAAAATGCCTCCCTCTCCTTTGTTGTCTGCTCTTAAAGTGATGATTACATACTTAATGGTGGTTTGCAAAGTAAGTGTCCAAAAAATACAGGAAATTCCACCATAGATTACAAATGACTGTATTGGTTTACCCTCTCCAATAATTGCTTTCAATACATACAAAGGAGAAGTTCCGATATCACCAAAAATGATACCTAGGGTAATTAAAATGCCTGCGGCAGATAATTTATTGGTTGCTTTATGATTCACCGTTATTGAATAGGAAGTCAAATGTATGATTTGAAATGAAATTGACAAAATAAATCCCATTAAATACTTGATATGTAGGAAATAACCCTTGCAAATAGGGATGCGTTTCTAGATAACTAGTATATTTGCTTAAATGAATATCCGCGTATTATACTGCTTTCTTGTACTCAGCCTTTCTGGCTACAATTTATGCGCCCAAGCATTGCGAGATAACAGTAGCATACCTTCGAATAGTAGCATTCAAAATACCATTCATATCAATCCGAATTTAGCTGAAGATAAAATGGAGATCAGCTTTAATATAACAAAACAAACTTTGCTAAACATTAAAATGACAGACATTTTAGGGAATGAACCTTTTGTATTGTTTAACGAAAGTGTTGCTGCCGGTGAGTTTAAGAGGAATTTTAACCTGCCTATAAAGCTTGCCAAAGGCTTATATTTTATAAAAATAAATGCTGGAAACGAAGTAGTTATTAAACGAATAGCAATTCAATAAAAACAGTTTTCCACAAATCTTAAAAATACCTTTCCCATTTTTGCTTTTTTTTTGAATCCGCTGCAACGGAATTAATATCTTCGCAGAAAGCGAAATAAAAAATGAAAATCATTGCAATAGGCAGAAATTACCAAGAACACGCAAAAGAGTTAAACAACCCTATTCCAACCGAACCCGTTGTTTTTTTAAAACCAGACACCGCCTTACTTAAAGAAGGCAAGGCTTTTTATCATCCAGATTTTTCGAACGATATTCATTTTGAAGTAGAATTAATTATCAAAATCGGAAAAGAAGGCAAACACATTACTAGCAAATTTGCAAGAAACTACGTTGAATCTATTGGTTTAGGTATTGACTTTACCGCTAGGGATCTTCAGCAAAAATGTAAAGAAAAAGGACTCCCTTGGGAAATTGCAAAAGCATTTGATCATTCAGCGCCTATTGGTGAGTTTATTCCCCTAAATGAAATTCCAGATTTAAACGCAATCCAATTTAGTTTAAAACAAAATCAAAGTGTTGTACAAAACGGCAATTCTGCAGATATGATTTTTTCTTTTGATGATATCATTAGTTATGTATCTCAAAGATTTACCTTAAAAAAAGGTGATTTAATTTTTACTGGAACACCTGCAGGTGTTGGAAAAATTAACATTGGCGATTTATTAGAAGGCTTTATTAGCGATCGTAAAATGCTAAGCGTACCTATTAAATAAATGATGAAAGTAAAAAAAACAATTCCCTTTAATTTTAAGTTTTTCGTTTCTTTAATTGTAGCATTTTTTTTGCTCAGTAATTTTACTTCAGAAAATCAAGCTAGTATTGCATCAACTAGTGTCGAAAAAATTTATCCTAGAAATTATTTTCGATCTCCGCTAAATATTCCACTATACCTATCGGGCACATTTGCAGAAATGCGACCGAATCATTTACATTCTGGCATGGACATTAAAACAAATTCGGTAGAAGGCTTACCTGTATTTGCCGTTGCAGATGGCTATGTTTCTAGGGTAAGAATACAAGCCGTTGGATTTGGAAACTCTATTTATGTGACCCATCCAAATGGCTTTGTGAGTGTTTATGCGCATTTACAAAAATACAATCCTGCCATTGCTAAATTTGCAAAAAAACTCCAATACGAAAATCAATCTTTCGAATTAGATACACTTTTAGGAGCAAGTATTATACCTGTAAAAATGGGAGATATTATTGCTTATAGTGGCAATTCCGGTGGCTCCGGTGGCCCTCATTTACACTTTGAAATTAGAGACGAAAAAACAGAAGAGCCCATCAACCCTTTACTTTTTGGCTTTGAAGTGGCAGATAAAGTTGCCCCAACAATTCAAGCCATTCATATTTATCCTTTAAACGAAAACAGCGCAATTAATCAACAGAAACAAAAAATAAGATTTGCAACAAGCGGTAACAAAAATAATTATACCATCAATAATAATCAAATCATTGATGTATGGGGAAGTATTGGTATAGGTATAGAATGCATCGACTACCAGTCTAACTCTTCGAATCAAAACGGCGTTTATTCCATTGAGCTAAAACGAAACGGGGAACGAATTTATTTTTCTAAAATGGAGCGCTTTAATTTTAAAGATACCAAAGCCGTTAATTCCCATTGTGATTATAAAGAGAGAAACAATACAGGCAGATGGGTGCAAAAAAGTTTTGTAGATGCAGGAAATCCATTAACCATTTACAGAGACCTACAAGATAGAGGCCGCATAACACTTGAGCCCGGTGATATTTACAATATGGAATATATTGTAACCGATGCAGATGGAAATGTGACAAACTTAAAATTTACTATTAATTGCACTGCAAACAATCCATTTGATTTCAATTTTAGTAGCAACAAACCACTTATCGATTTATTTCCTTTTGATATTCAAAACACCTTAGAAAGAACAAATGTTAAATTTACTTTCAAACCGAATACTTTCTATGATACCACTTTTGTGAGTTACGAAAATAGTAAAGCACCCATTGCCGCGTTTTCAAGTATTCATACCATAGGAAATAAAAATATTGCCTTAAATGATTTTTTTGATGTCGCCATTAAACCTGAAAAAGCAATGACCGATTTTCAAAAGTCAAAAGCAATTATTTTTCAAACTTACAGAGGCGCTATTGGTGGCTATTACGACAACGGTGTGGTAAAAGGCAGAAGTAAAATTATTGGCGGTTTTTATATTGTTGCAGACTCCATTGCTCCAAGTATCAAACCTATTAACATAGCTAATGGTAAGCTTCTTAAAGGCAATTCCATTATTTGTCGCATTAGTGATAATTTATCGGGTATCAAAAGCTACAATGCCTATATAGACGATCAATGGGTGCTCCTAAATTATGATCAGAAATCTGCTACCTTAAAATATTATCTTGATGAAAAATGCCCTAAAGGAAAACATGTTTTTAGGATAGTTGTTATAGATCAAAAAGACAATAAAAATCAATATTTAGCCACTTTTTATAATTAAAAAAATGAGTAAATTAACTATTGGTAAAAAAGCGCCAAAATTCAAGGGCCTAGACCAAAACGGGAATGCAATTCAATTAGCAGATTTTGAAGGTCAAACATTAGTCATCTATTTTTATCCGAAAGACAATACACCTGGCTGCACTGCACAAGCATGTGATATTAGAGACAACTATAAAGCATTAAGCAAAAAAAAGATAGCCATTATAGGCGTAAGTTGTGATGATGAAAAATCTCACCTCAAATTCATCGATAAATTCGAATTGCCTTTTCCTTTAATTGCCGATAACAATCAAAAAATGGTGACTCAATTTGGGGTATGGGTAGAAAAGAGCATGTATGGCCGAAGCTACATGGGCATTGCCAGAACTACCTTTATCATCGACGCTAAAGGCACTATCAGCCATATTATTGAAAAAGTGGATACCAAAAACCATACTGCTCAAATTTTAGCTGCATTGGCATAATAAAACGGCATTCTGCTTAAATAGTTCCTAATTCTAAAAATGTGTAGAATTTCTCTGCTTTTGGGGAAAATTCTGAACGCTCCATTCTTGTCGACTTGCTTTATTTCTATACCTTTGAAGCAATATAAATCATAGCATTATGTCAAGTATTTCAGAATTAGAAAAAATTGCATCTCAAGTTAGAAGAGACATTGTAAGAATGGTACATGGATGCCAATCAGGACACCCAGGTGGGTCATTAGGTTGCGCCGATTTTGTAACCGCATTGTATTTTCATCAAATGAAACACGATGTCAATTTTTCAATGGATGGCAAAAACGAAGACCTATTCTTTTTATCAAACGGACATATTTCTCCTGTATGGTATTCGGTACTTGCTAGGGCTGGTTATTTTCCAATTGCCGAATTGGCAAGTTTCAGAAAACTAAACACTAGACTTCAAGGTCATCCTACCACTGCAGAACACTTACCTGGTGTAAGAATGGCATCGGGCTCTTTAGGCCAAGGCTTATCTGTTGCATTAGGCGCAGCCGAAACAAAAAAATTAAACAACGATCATTCCATAGTATATACGCTTCATGGTGATGGCGAATTACAAGAAGGTCAAATTTGGGAAGCGGCGATGTATGCAGCACACCATAAAATGGATCGTGTAATTGCAACCATTGATTATAACGGCCAACAAATTGATGG
>CAIMAP010000204.1 GCA_903838995.1 uncultured bacterium
GATATTTTATTATTAACAATAGACAAAGATTCGCGCGTGTTTTTTGCAATGGATGGGGAGTCGAACAGAGTTGAATTGTTAGATAAAATGGCTGAGAAATATCAATTAACTTTTAACGACAAGCAGAAAAAAGAATTCTCTCTATTGAGTTCTTTTGGAATATCGGTTAAAAATCTAGGACAGTATTTAGACTTAGATGCAGATGGTAGAAAAAAATTCGCTCAAACTGGAATTCCTTCGGATTCTACTAATAACGAATTAGCTGATTGGGTATTGCAGGCACGTTATACAAACAAGGCTTTAAGGGTTGCTGTAAAAGGCGATCAAAATGCAGGATTTCCTGTAGTAAAGCAAGTGATCGCGACTTTGCAAGATAAAAAAGTAGACCGTTTCAACTTTATTACAAGCTTGGAAAAAGCTGAGAATTAATAATTCATAAAAAAAATTAGCGATGTCAGAGATAGAAAGTGGCGGTGGCGGTGGAGCCCATAAAGGCAAAAAGAAAGGTAAAAAAATGTCAACAAGGGTGGATTTTACACCCATGGTTGACTTAGGTTTTTTATTGATTACTTTCTTTATGTTAACCACTTCCATGAATAAGCCGCAAACCATGGAAATCAATATGCCAGTTAAGGATAAAAACTTAACCGAAGATCAACAAACTAAAGTAAAAGCATCTCAAACTTTGACGGTGTTACTTACTAAAGAAAATAAAGTTGTTTATTATTTTGTTGATGAAAAAACTGGTGAGCCAGGCCCTACAACGGTTACAGACTATGGTAAAGATGGCATCCGTAAAGTTTTATTACAAGAAAACAAAATTAGAAATGCAAGCGTAGACTCTATTGGAATTTACAAAGGGCAATTACAAACCAATAAAATTACAGAAGAAGATTTCAGAGCAAAAGTATATGCCATTAAATCTTTTAAAGATGGTTTAATTGTAATTATTAAGGCAGACGATAATTCGAGATACGGAAATTTAGTTGACATCTTAGATGAAATGAATATCTGTAATATTGGTCGTTATGCAATTGTAGATATTACGCCAATTGATTTAGCGTTATTAACTAAAACCACATTATAATTCTATAAAAGAAATTAGCAAATGGCAGGTAAAATAGATTTATATGATGGCAAATGGATAGAGCTCGTATTCCGTGGTAGAAACCAGGAGTATGGTGCTTTTGAAATTCGTAAAAGCTATCCAAAACATGCATTTTTAGGCATCGTTTTAGCAATAGTTGCTTTTACTTTGTCGGTAAGTGCACCATTAATTATTCGTTTAATATCGAATGCACTTCCAGACGAGAAAATAGTAAAAGTAGACCAAACCAATGTTTTAGAGGATGTGCCGCCGGTTGATAAAAATCAACCAACGCCACCACCACCTCCACCACCACCTTTAAAGTCGACGATTAAATTTACCCCTCCGGTAATTAAACCAGATGATCAGGTGCCTGATGAACCACCTCCCATTCAAGAAGATTTAAAAAAGGTAGATGCGGGAGTAACCACCGTTCAAGGTGATCCAAATGCAGAAGTAGATTTAAGTGGTTTAGATGGAGATATTACTGGTGAAGAAGCACCATTTATTTCGGTTGAGCAAATGCCAGAATTTCCAGGAGGAGGCGAAGGCGCTTTAATCGCTTACATTGCAAAGAATACAAAATACCCAGCCATGGCTAGGGAAAATAATATTGAAGGAACTGTGTTTATCTCTTTCGTTGTAGAAAAAGATGGCAGCGTTTCTGATGTAAAAATATTAAGAGGTATTGGCGGCGGATGTGACGAAGAGGCTAAGCGTGTAATTAAAAACTTGCCAAACTTTGCACCTGGTAGACAAAACGGAAGA
>CAIMAP010000205.1 GCA_903838995.1 uncultured bacterium
AGTAGAGCCCGAAGCTTTTTTCCATTCTTCTACTCTAAAGGCCACCAAATAACGACCCACTTTAGTAGGAATAAAATTAATAATACCCGTTTTGATATTCATCGTTAAATCGGGTACGCCATCAATGTTATTATAGTATAAATTGTATCCTGGCGCGTAATCAATTACAGTAAAGGGTTTGGTTGTACCAGAAGCATAAGATTGTGCAACATAATATACAAGCGAATCACCGTTAGGGTCCACTATATTCCAATCAAGGGTATAAGGTTTACCTACGCAGAAAAAGGTAAGTGGTGCTTTCCTAAATTCTGGCGAAGAATTATAGCGGGTAGGTGCAGTGGAATTTAAACGCGGAAATTCCATCGTAAAAACAATACCTGCTCCAGATGAATTCAATACATTTACCACACCACCATTTCTACAACATTCACCACTAGAAACATAGTAACCTGAAGCGGAATTAAAAGCTGATAAATTAATAGATGCTGATTCGTAAGTCCACTTTTCAATTTTTAAATCGGCACCTGCAGGAGGACAATCTTTTGGATCGTAGGTTACCGTAGCCTGTGCAATTTTATTGACAACCATGGATGAAGTTGGCGCCGAAGCGTTATCAGAATTTCTAAAAATACCAAAATTGTATGAATTGGCTAATGTAATACCAGATTGATCTCGGTAAGCTACTAACCTAAATTTATATAAATCATTTCCTAATGAAATTAGAGTCATGTCATAACCCACGCAATGCGAGGCTTTGGCAGTTCCAGAGAAAAGAATGATGACTAATGAAAACAGGTAAATTATTTTTTTCATAAAAATTGTTTTTAATAACTCGTATAATACAAATACGATGCCAATATTATCTTGTTTTATTTTTTACTAACGTTTTACGGCAATGGTGCCTTTTACTAATAGGTTTTTTCGTCCAATACCTGATGCGTTCACTATATAAACATAAGCACCTGGTAGCACTAATTCTCCGGTGGTATCTTTACCATCCCAAGTGAATTTAGGATCGTCAGATTTAAATACTTCTACTCCCCATCTATTGAAAATTCTAATTTCGAATTTATCAACGTTGGTATAGAATACACTTAAACTAGCATTATCTTGTCCTCCTGGACTAAAAATTTCTGGAACATAAACTAATGTTCTGTTATCGTCACAAACCCTTACATTTTTAGTTTTACTTACAATACAATTTGAATCGTTGATAACAGATAAAGTAACTAAATAATATATAGAACCATTTGCATAGAAATGTATTGGATTTGCAACTGTATCTGATAAATTATCATCACCAGACCAAACATACCTAAAGTTATTACCGCCATTTATGCTACCAGTTACACTAGATATAAATTGCGTGAATTTGCCTTTGCAATTCAAAGAATCTACCCAGAAATCAATATCTGGTTGGTTAAACAATTTAATGATGGTGTCTTTTTTAGTCCAACATCCTGTATTTTTATCATTGATTTTTAACTGAATTCTATAATATCCATCGCCCGGAGGGAAAACATAACTCACTGTTTTTGTATTAAAATTCAAAGTGTTATTTGGAATCACATCTGGATATTCATTAATAGTCCATTCCCATGCAGTATCCACACCAGAGAAAATGGTAGGGAACATGACAATGGGTTCTCCAGCACATTTTGTATTAATAACAATATCATAATCCATAGGAGGACGAACTGTAATATCTTTTCTGATTACAGTATTACAACCATTCACTGGATCTGAAACGGTTATGATTACTGTTTTAGGACCTGCAAAATTATACGTATGAATTGGGAAACGATCTGTAGAAATAGAACTCGCATCTAATTCCCATAAATAAGTGAAACTATTGGTATCTGAATTTGGTGCAAACTTCAAAGTAAAGTCTACTGGATCTCCAATACAAACAGAGTCTGGATCGAACTTAACTGCAGGAGAAAGTTTAAATGATTTTCTTCCCGAACCAGAACATCCTTTTGCGTCTTCAATATCTACGCGTAAATCTACATACCTACGACCTGCTAATTTCGTTGCAGGCATTTCGTAACCACCTTGGTAGAGTAAAGAACCTGAAACATTATCATACCATTGAACAGTATTAAATGGTAAGGTTAAAAAGAATGGTTTTATTTTTATGGTATCTTCTTGCGAAACACACATACTGGTGTCGCCCAAAATTTCTACATAAGGCTCCCCTGTTTCGATGGTATCTTTTAAAATAGTTTCGCAACCATTTACATCAATTACTCTTAATTGAATGCCAAATTTTCCGCGGCCTAAACCTCCGCCACCATCAGAAGCAAAAATCCATTTTGCTGGATTGATTAAATTTAAAGAATCGTAAACAAGAGTCATTAAACCATTATCACCTGTCCATTCATAAAATTGAATATGAGGTGTGGTAGGACTGACCAATGCTGTTAAATTAATAATAGAACCTGGACAGGCGGAGTCATGAACTAATTTTACATCTGGTAAAGGCCAAACTAAAACAGAATCTGAAATATCAATTCGGCAACCTTTAGAATCTATTACGGTAAAAGTAAATTTCTTAACTCCAGAACTTGGATAAGTATAACTTACCGTATCGTCATTACCAGCTGCAAAGCCTTCGTAACCTAACCATCTCACAGTAGTATACGGCGGAATTCCACCATATAGCGTATCTAAGTAAAACTGAGTTGGCGTTCCTAAACAAACAGTATCATAATGAAAAGCCGCAGTAATTTTTTGATGGAAAATAGTATCAATTGTGGAAACCGAATTACACCTAATTGTATCGTAACTCTCCACTTTATAATAAGTAGTATCATTACATAAATTATAATTATCGATTGCAGATGTATTTGTAGTATCACCATCTCCATCTACAATGGGTACCCAAGTATAAGGGCTGATGGTTTCACTTCTATAAACGGTATAGCCTTTGTTTGAAGAAAATTTGAAAGAGCGAATACCATTCCAAACTAATCTTGCTTGATTACTTCTTGCAAAGTTTGCAGTTAATTTCATTGGACGAACTGGATAAACTTCATCATCCACGCCACATAAATTTACTGCACGAACATAATACTCAGAAGTATCTCCTTTAGGTGGATTAAAATCAATATAATCATATAGCTTTCTATTCGTTGTAGAATAGATCATGATATTATCTCTATACAATTCGTAACGCACAAATGTGTTGGTATCTCCAGGTGAAATACCCCAAGTTAAAAATACATTTTTAGTTTCTTGGTTATAGGTGATACATTTAATTGGTGGTGATAAATAAAAATTAGGCGGCATAATATTAACCGCAAATGTTCTAATCGTTTTTGCAGGTACTCTACAAAAATTATCTTTCGCTGAAACAACAAAATTATATAAACTTGATTCTAGTCCATTACAATTATCTGCTTTGTCTAAGTTAGAACATTTAGTTGGCCAATATAACCAAACCGTGTCGTTGAATTGTGCACCAAAATTATAACCATATCCAAAAATTTCACCAGGTACATTTTGAATCGGCACCGGCCTTACATTATCTGTTAGATTATAAGTAAAACTATTTTTCTTTCTGGATAGCATTGCACATGGCGGAAAAGGACAACCCAAAAGTGTGTCCGCATTAAGTGAGCCCATAGCAATTCCATTAACGGTAAGGTCAATGCTTTGTGGACTCAAGCCAGCACCAGTTCCAGCGAGCGAATCGCGAATTACAATAGGAATTCGCAAAGTATTACCAGCGGTTACCTCTATGTAATTTGATTTACCTCCAGCAAATGGTGGATAAACAGTAGGAAAACGATTGGTATTTTGGTTTGCATTTGGTACAAGAATTACTACTTGAAAATCACGGAAAACTTCTGAAACCTTTTGATCACATTTGTAAGAAGAAACTTTAATTACAGAACAAAATGCACCGGCAGTAAGTGGCTTAAACTTAAATTCTCCAGTAGCATGGTTATAAGTATACTGACTTTGTGATAAAGCAAATGGATTGTTTTTATTATAAACATCATAGTTCAACCAAATTTCTGCAGGATCTTGTTTAACGTTAGGATTCAAACCAGCATCTACAATAGGGTCATCTAAGTCGTAGTATAAATTATCTAAGTCTAAATCTATCGCATTATTATTGAAAATAAAATCTTGACCTGATGTATAAAGTAAAGAAGCCGGTGATTCTGTAAATGTTGGTGCGTTATCAAAGCATGATGAAATAGGCTTTGCAGAAGTAGAACCATTTGGATAAAATGGATACATGTTGGTAATTAAAACCATTGAACCACCTACAATATTGTCTGATGGATTTCTTGCACTTTGATCCCAAGTAAAACGGATTGGCGTATTAGCATCTGTTGGAGGTGCAATGCCATAAAAATCGATTAAGCCAGTTTCGTAAACATGTTTTTCTACCGCGCCTTTCTCTCCTGCAGCGCAGTTAAGTGGATCTGAAGTTGGATAAGAACAAGTTGGAGAAATATCTTTTTGAGATACCCTAGTTAATTTTATAGATTGATTGGTAGCGGTTGGCGCATTGAGTAATCCAACATTTTTAGTGGTACTCAACACCCCATTCATATTCCAAACATTTAATTGGTCAGTTGCTTGTAGGCAAGAAGTACAACCTGTACAATCACGGTAAACGACAACCGTAAATTTATATTTTTGTGTACCGCCAGCGCTTACACATTTCCAAGTAATCTCTCCACCTAGTAAATGGGAAGCTTGTAAAGTGCTTACATTTGCAGTAATGAAAATGCTTAGCAATAAAAGAATTCGAAGTATGCTCTTCATAGGTTTAAATTTTGACCAAAACTCAAATATAAACAATTTTAATGCCAAAAAAAGCGGTTTTGAAAGAAGTTTATTAACAAAACTGTAACATTAATTTTTTGTAGCTCATTTGAAGTTTATGCTATTTCAAGGTACTCTATAAAAATCACACTGAAAAGTGCAGTTTTGAAGGCTAAAAGCATATTTTTTTATTTTTTTTAGCTAAAACTCATTAATTTTTCCGTTATTTGCGTCCGTTAATTGGTTCGGTAGCTCAGCTGGATAGAGCAACGGTTTTCTAAACCGTAGGTCATAGGTTCGAATCCTATCCGGACTACAAAGAGTACAAAACCTTCCAAATCGGAAGGTTTTTTTTATTTTATGTATAATTTTTGTTCGCTTACACTCTTGTTATTAGCTTTAATTTAGCTTAAAATCAATAATTTTTTTGGAGGTCGTATCGGAAATACTATATTTGCAACCCGCCGGTGAGATGCCTGAGAGGCCGAAAGGAACAGTTTGCTAAACTGTCGTACGGGTAACTGTACCGAGGGTTCGAATCCCTCTCTCACCGCAAGCTTTAAGCCCAATTCTGAAAGAATTGGGCTTTTTGTTTTAAAAAAAATCTTGAAACGCAAGTTTCAAAAGGTTTTTTTTAAAACAAAAAGCCCCCAAGCTGCGTAGCAGCTTGGGCTTAAAGCTTGAACCTCCAAAGGTGCCAAAGGGATCAGCGAGCGCAGTGAGCTAATCCCTAAACAACGCAGTTGTTGAAAGCTGCGCAGCAGCAAAAAACTCACTTCCTTGAAAATCAATCCATAAGCACTTATTTGAAAAAAGAATTGCGTCCACCATAAATTTTCTTACATTTGCATCCTTAAATAACAGTTCGGGGCGTAGCGTAGTCCGGTCATCGCGCCTGGTTTGGGACCAGGAGGTCGCAAGTTCGAATCTTGCCGCCCCGACACAAAAATCAAAGCTTGCATTTTGCAGGCTTTTTTTGTTTAATCAAGGCTGAAAATTAAAGCTAGCACCCATAGTTTTTAAGCAGCAAAGCCTTTCCGATTGGCAAAATATCCTATCTTTGCGCCTGAATGAAAAATATTAGAAACTTTTGTATTATCGCACACATTGACCATGGTAAAAGTACTTTGGCTGATAGACTTTTAGAATTTACGGAAACCATTTCCAAAAGAGATGCGCAAGCACAATTGCTCGACGATATGGATTTGGAACGAGAAAGAGGTATCACCATTAAAAGTCATGCGATTCAAATGAATTATCATTTAAATGGCGAGCAATATGTTTTTAATTTAATTGACACACCTGGGCATGTCGATTTTTCTTACGAAGTGTCTAGATCGATTGCTGCTTGCGAAGGTGCATTATTAATTGTAGATGCATCACAAGGAATACAAGCACAAACAATTTCTAATTTATACTTAGCCTTAGAAAACGATTTAACCATCATTCCTATTTTAAATAAGATGGATTTGCCTGGTGCAATGCCAGAAGAAGTAAAAGATCAAATCGTTGATTTAATTGGATGTGATAGAGATGATATTATTCCTGCATCTGGTAAAACAGGTTTAGGCGTTGATAAAATTTTAGAAGCTGTAGTAGCTAGAATACCTGCTCCCGTTGGAGATGCGGCTTTACCATTACAAGCATTAATTTTTGATTCTGTTTTTAATTCTTTCAGAGGGATCATTGCTTATTTCAAAGTTGTGAATGGTGAAATTAAAAAAGGTGACAAAGTAAAATTTGTAGCAACAGGCAGCGAATACAATGCAGACGAAATTGGCGTATTAAAATTAAATCAAGAACCTCGTGCCAAATTATCTACTGGCGATGTTGGATATATTATTTCAGGAATTAAAGAAGCGCGAGAAGTTAAAGTGGGTGATACCATTACACATGTTGCTAATCCAGGCGAAGCTATTCAGGGTTTTGAAGATGTAAAGCCAATGGTTTTTGCTGGAATTTTTCCGGTAGAAACAGACGATTTTGAAGAGCTTAGAGAAGCGATGTTTAAATTACAATTGAACGATGCCTCTTTAGTGTTTGAGCCAGAATCATCGGCAGCACTAGGTTTTGGCTTTAGGTGTGGGTTCTTAGGCATGTTGCACATGGAAATTATTCAAGAACGTTTAGAAAGAGAATTCAACATGACTGTTATTACTACAGTACCTAACGTTTCTTATATAGCCTACAGTACTAAAGGAGATGAATTTCAAGTGAATAATCCATCCGATTTACCCGACCCAAGTAAATTAGATTCGGTAGAAGAACCTTATATCAAAGCAACCATCATTACTAAATCTGAATTTGTAGGACCTGTGATGTCGCTTTGTATTAACAAACGAGGCTTCATTATTAATCAATCCTATTTAACATCGGAAAGAGTAGAATTAATTTTTGAAATGCCGATGGGCGAAATCGTTTTTGATTTTTACGATAGGTTAAAAACTATTTCTAAAGGTTATGCTTCTTTTGATTACCATCAAATTGGTTATCGTAAATCGGACTTAGTGAAAATGGACATTCGATTAAACAGTGAGCCTGTAGATGCCTTGTCTAGCTTAATTCACAGAAGTAACTCTTTTGATTTTGGAAAAAAGATTTGTGAAAAATTAAAAGAACTCATTCCGCGTCAACAATTTGAAATTATCATTCAAGCTTCTATTGGTGCAAAAATTATTGCAAGAGAAACCGTAAAAGCATTGCGTAAAGATGTTACTGCAAAATGTTATGGTGGTGATATTTCTCGTAAAAGAAAACTATTAGAAAAACAAAAAGAAGGAAAGAAAAGAATGCGCCAAGTAGGTAATGTAGAAATTCCACAATCTGCATTTATGGCCGTATTAAAACTAGACTAATTAATAAAATGGAATTACTTGACGGCAAAAAAATAGCAGCAGCAATTAAATTAGAAATTGCAGCAGAAGTAGCACAAATGAGGGCTTCGGGTATGCGAGCGCCAAATTTAGTAGCTATACTTGTTGGTAATGATGGCGCAAGCGAAACCTATGTCAATAGCAAAGAGAAAAATTGTAAAGAAGTAGGATTTGATTCAAGTATCATTAGATACGATGCAACAATTACAGAAGATTTTTTACTAGCAAAAATTAAAGAAATAAATCAAGACGAAAGCATTGACGGATTAATTGTACAACTCCCCTTGCCTGCGCATATTTCAGTTGCAAAAGTAGTAGAAACTATAGATCACAAAAAAGATGTAGACGGATTTCATCCAATCAATATTGGCAGAATGAATAAAAATCTACCTTGTTTTATTTCTGCTACACCGAATGGCATTATGATGCTTTTGGATCGTTACAAAATTGCAACAGCAGGAAAGCATTGTGTAGTGATTGGCCGAAGTCAAATAGTGGGTTCGCCGATGAGTATTTTAATGTCTTTAAATGCTGAACCAGGTAATTGCACCGTTACCTTATGCCATAGCAAAACTCCAGATATTAAAAAATATACACTCGATGCAGATATTGTAATTGTTGCCATTGGCAAGAAAAACTTTTTAACAGCAGACATGGTAAAAGATGGCGCTGTCATTATAGATGTAGGTATGAACAGAGAAAATTCAACCGAAACAAAATCCGGATTCAAATTATTTGGCGATGTCGATTTCGAAAATGTAAAAACAAAGGCTGCTTATATTACCCCTGTTCCGGGTGGTGTAGGTCTGATGACCATTGTATCACTTTTGAAGAACACTTTATCTGCAGCTAAAAAAGAATTTTACCAATAAAAAAAATGCAAAATAATATCCCAGAAGACGGCTCTTTATTACCTGTAATGGAATCATTTTACACCATTCAAGGCGAAGGCTTTCATTCGGGTAAAGCTGCTTTTTTTATTCGATTAGGTGGTTGCGATGTGGGTTGTCATTGGTGCGATGTAAAAGAATCTTGGGATGCATCTATTCATCCACTCACCGCTATTCAAACTATAGTAGAACAAGCCTTACAACACCCTTCTAAGGCTGTAGTAATTACAGGAGGCGAACCCTTACTTTATAATTTAACTCCATTAACAGCTGCTTTAAAAGCAAATGGTATTCAAATCTTTTTAGAAACTTCTGGCGCTTATCCATTGACAGGAAATTTTGATTGGATTTGTTTATCTCCTAAAAAATTCAAAGAACCTATGCCAGGCATTATGCCTATAGCTGGCGAATTAAAAGTAATTGTTTTTAATCAATCGGATTTTGAATGGGCCGAAAAATTTGCCGCACATGTAAATAAAACTTGTAAATTATATTTACAACCCGAATGGAGTAAATCAAAAGAAATGACGCCTAAAATCATTGAATATGTAATGAAAAACCCACAATGGGAAATTTCTTTGCAAACTCATAAATTCTTAAACATTCCCTAGTCGTTTATTCATCATTCGAGATAAAATAGTATCTTTAATTTTATCAGATATGAAAAAAATTCTGTTGCTTATTTTATTTTTTGTACAAAGCAGTTTGTTTGCACAAGAAAAATATACTTCTAGCAATACTAGAGCTATTGGTGCCTACGAAAGGTCAACTGTTTATTTAGGACAGAAACTCTATAATACCGCTTTAAAAGATTTACAAATTGCCGTAGGTATTGATCCAAATTTTTTAGAAGCGCATTACCGAATGGGAGATATTTTAAAAATATTGGGTAGGTATGAAGAAGCTAAAACCTGCTACCTTAAAGTAGTAGAACAACCCAATTCATTTAAAAACATTAATTTTTCATTAGCAGAATGCTATGCATTTCAAGCCAATTATGATTCGGCATATCCCCTATTTCAAACTTATGCCAGTACACCCGATTTATCCGATAATCGAAAAAAAGTTTTGGCAAAATATTTGAGAGATTGTGAATTTAGTATAGTGGCTGTTCAAGAACCTGTTCCCTATGATCCCATCAATTTAGGTCCTAGCATCAATACGCAATACCAAGAATATTTACCTGCAATTACTGCAGACGATCAAACTATCATTTTTACTCGCAGGGCAAATACAGAAGATTTTTATATTGCCGAAAAAAATGAAGACAGCTGGAACCCATCTATACCTTTAAGTAGCGCTATTAACACACCTGGAAACGAAGGCGCACAATGTATCTCACCAGATGGACAATATTTATTTTTTGCTGGCTGTGGTAGAGCAGATGGTTTAGGCAAATGTGATATTTATTACGCAAAAAAAATTGGCGAAAAATGGTCAAGTCCACAAAATTTAGGCACGCCTATTAATAGTCAATATTGGGAATCGCAACCCACCATTTCTGCTGATGGTAAAACACTATATTTTGTGAGTGATCGTAAAGGTGGCTACGGAAGTTACGATATTTATAAATCAACATATACTGGTGCTGGTAAATGGTCGACGCCTCAAAACCTAGGCCCTAATATCAACACAGCCGGCGAAGAGTTTTCTCCATTTATTCATGCCGATAATCAAACACTATATTTTTGTTCGGATGGATGGCCTGGTTTTGGCGAAAAAGATATTTTTTTTAGTAAGAAAGCCATCAATGGACTTTGGCAAAAACCAAAAAACTTGGGTTACCCTATAAACACACCAAAAGAAGAAAGCAGTTTGTTTATTAGTAATGATGGTAAACAAGCGTATTTTGCATCTGATAATTTAAAAGGATATGGTGGTCTTGATTTGTATTCTTTTGAGTTATACGAAGCAGGAAGACCAGAGAAAGTAACCTATGTTAAAGGAACAGTTTACGATAATCAAACAAAAGCAGTATTAGCAGCCCAAGTCGAAATAATTGGCTTGCAAAATTTTGATACCGTTTACCAATCGGTCTGTAACGCAAGCTCTGGTGAATTTTTAGCGAGTTTACCAGAAGGTAAAACTTATGCACTAAATGTGAGCATGGATGGCTATTTATTTTATTCGGGTCAATTCGTTTTAGCAAACAAAAACAATATAGAACCGTTTAATTTATCAATACCCCTCGACCCCATTGCCATTGGTGAAAAAGTGGCTTTAAAAAATATATTTTTCGAAAGCAATAGTTTTCAATTGAAAAACGAATCAAAGTATGAACTCGTAAAGCTCAGTGAATTTTTAATTAATCAGCCACAAATAAAAATCGAAATTGGCGGACATACAGATTATATTGGTGATGATAAAACAAATGTATTATTGTCGAGCAATCGTGCCAAATCTGTGTTCGACTACCTAGTAAGATTAGGTGTTTCAAGCCAACAATTAATTTATAAAGGTTATGGTAAATCACAACCCATAGAAAGCAACAACACAGAACAAGGCCGTGCAGCCAATAGAAGAACAGAAATTAAAATAATAGAAAAATAACATATGAAAACACAAAATTTTAAAACCCATGGCCGATTAGTCACTGGATATCACAAAGTATTATACCCAATGCTATTAGCAGGTTTAGTTGGCTCATGTATTAACTTAAGTCATTCTTGTGCGAATGGCAATTATTATGCCTCAAGCTTAATCGTATTGTTATTTCTATGCGTTTTTTTATCGGCTTACTTTGGAAGATCATTTGCTTTAAAAGCGCAAGATAGAGCCATTAGAGCCGAAGAGAATATGCGCCATTTCGTGATGACTGGCAAGCCTTTGCCGGGTGCATTAACGATCAGACAAATTATCGGATTAAGATTTGCATCTGACGAAGAGTTTTTGGAATTAATAAAAGATGCAATCGAAAATAATTTAAAAGAAAAACAAATTAAAGCGAAAATAAAAAACTGGAAAGCAGATTTTTATCGCGTTTAATTTTAAATTATTGCTGCTCTAATTCGAACTAACTTTTCCATTAAATCGGCTAAGTTATCGAGATGTAACATATTCGCACCATCCGATTTTGCATTTGCAGGATCGGGGTGCGTTTCAATAAACAAACCATCTGCGCCTACTGCTATTGCTGCCTTTGCTATGGTTTCTATTAAAGCTGGATTTCCTCCGTAACACCACTTTCTTGATTTGGTCTTTGCAAAGAATGCGTACAATCCATAATTACTGGCACACCAAATGCTTTCATTTCTGTAATGTTACGGTAATCAACAATGAGGTCTTGGTATCCAAAAGTATTTCCCCTATCAGTTAACATGATATGAGGATTACCGGAATCTTGTAATTTACTGATGGCATGTTTCATAGATGCACCCGATAAAAATTGTCCTTTTTTTACGTTCACAAACTTGCCCGTTTTTGCAGCAGCAATTAATAAATCGGTTTGACGACATAAAAATGCAGGGATTTGCAAAACATCTACATAGGCCGCAGCCATTGCTGCTTCGGTACTTTCGTGAATATCTGTAACCGTTGGCACATCAAAATTTTTCCCAATTTTTTCTAAAATCTTTAATGCTTTTTCATCACCAATACCAGTAAAGGAATCAATCCTAGAGCGATTGGCTTTTCTATAAGAACCTTTAAAAATAAAAGGGATTTGATATTTATCGGTTATAGTAATAATTTTTTCTGCTATACGCATGGCAATATCTTCGCCTTCGATTGCACATGGACCAGCCATTAAGAAAAAATTATTTGCATTAAGGTGTTTGATTTTTGGTAATTGCTGAATCATGTGAATATAATTTAGAGCTTAATTGCCCAGTTCTGACATAAATTTAATACGCATTAATTGAATTTCTTCGCGGGTATAATCTTCTTCGCCTAAGTCCGAAAGTGCTGAATCGATTGAATCTGAGTCGGCCTGTCTGAAATAATCAAACACTTCATCTTGTCTGTCTTCGTCTATGAGCTCGTCGATATAATAATTCAAATTTAATTTTGTTCCAGAAGAAACAATCGTTTCTATTTCGGAGATCATTTGCTCCATGGTAAAACCTTTGGCACTGGCAATGTCGTCTAGAGGAATTTTACGGTCTATGTTTTGAATGATGGCTACTTTAATTGCCGATTTGTTCGCTGCAGTTTTTACCACCATATCCATCGGACGATCGATATCGTTTTCCTCGACATACTTTTTAATCATTTCCACAAATGGTGCGCCAAATTTTGCCGCTTTCCCATTTCCAACGCCAGCAATTTGCTTTATTTCTTCTATGTTAATTGGATAATGTGTCGCCATTTCTTGTAAGGATGGCTCTTGAAATACCACAAAAGGAGGCACATTGTTTTTCTTGCCTATTTGTTTGCAAAGTTCTTTTAACATGCCGAATAAAACTGCATCACTTGCCGCAACACCTGCGCCAGCTTCCTCGTCTGCGTCTACATCGGTTTCGAAATCGCGGTTTAAAGTAAATTGAATATCGGTAGGATGCTCCATAAAAGTAGCGCCATTTTTGGTTACTTTTAATAAGCCATAATGCTCAATATCTTTTTGTAAATATCCAGCCAATAAAGCTTGTCTAATTACCGATTCCCAAAGCTTTTTGGACTCTGCTTTACCAGCACCATAACTGCTTATTTTATCGTGATCAAAATCGTGAATGGTTTTGTTTTCGGCAGCTAATAAAATATCAATTACATAATCGCTGTTGAATTTTTCGTTGAGCTCTTTAACTGCTTTTAATGTGGTGATTAAAAATTCTTTCGCATGGAATTTATCTTTTGGATACCTACAGTTATCACACATTTTATTACAGGCATCTTCATTAAAGGTTTCGCCAAAATAATATAATATCTGTTTGCGTCTGCAAGCCGAAGACTCAGCATAATCAACTACTTCATTTAATATTTGTGTACCAATTTCTTTTTCAGCAACGGGTTTGTCTTTCATGAATTTAGCCAATTTGATAATATCGCTTTCTGCATAGAAAGCAATACATTGACCTTCGCCGCCATCTCTTCCAGCCCTACCCGTTTCTTGGTAATAGCCTTCTAAACTTTTAGGCATATCGTGGTGAATAACAAAACGAACATTGGGTTTATCGATACCCATACCAAAAGCAATGGTAGCTACCACAACATCTACATCTTCCATTAAGAAGGCATCTTGAGATTGAGCGCGCTCTTTGGCTTCTAGGCCTGCATGGTATGGAATGGCTTTAATACCATTTAAATTGAGTGCTTCGGCAATTTCTTCTACCTTTTTTCTACTCAAACAATATATAATTCCGGATTTACCAGTATTGAGTTTAATAAACTTAATGATTTCTTTTGCGACATCTTTTTTGGGTCTAATTTCGTAATACAAATTAGTTCTGTTAAAAGAAGATTTAAATAAAGTCGCATTTTGCATTTGCAAATTCTTCATGATGTCTTGCTGCACTTTAGGTGTAGCCGTTGCGGTTAAAGCAATCATGGGAACATGATCTCCAATTTGAGATATAACAGATCTTATTTTGCGGTATTCAGGTCTGAAATCGTGACCCCATTCCGAAATACAATGAGCTTCATCTATGGCAACAAAAGAGACATTTGCCGATTTTAAAAAATCAAGGTTTTCTTGTTTGGCCAAAGATTCTGGCGCAATGTATAATAATTTAGTATCGCCGCTCAATACATCACTTTTAACTTTAAGGATATCGGCTTTAGATAAAGAAGAATTTAAGAAATGGGCAATGCTGTCGTTGCTGCCAAATGCACGCATTTGATCTACTTGGTTTTTCATGAGCGCAATAAGCGGAGAGATAACCAAAGCGACCCCATCAGACATTAATGCAGGCAATTGATAACACATAGACTTACCGGCGCCCGTAGGCATAATTACAAAGGTATCGTTGCCAGAAAGTAAATTTGTGATAATTGCCTCTTGTTGGCCCTTAAAATTATCGAATCCGAAAAAGTTCTGTAGGTTATCAAATAGTAAATTCTTGGTCTCCATCATCCTAACTGCCCTATTATGAACATCTTATGCTTATGTTTAAATTGCAATCTAAAATAACATATTTTTGTGAAATATGCAGCATAATTTTGTAATAAATTGAAAGAACAAAACGAAATCATTGCAATAGCTAAAAAAGCTTTGCAAAACGAAGCTGAGGCTATTTTAAAGCTTCAAACGGCTATTAACGAGTCATTTTATGGCGCAGTAAAAAGTATTTATCATGCAAGCGGCAGGGTGGTGATTACCGGTATTGGTAAAAGCGCCATCATTGCTAATAAAATTGTTGCCACCATGAATTCGACAGGCACTCCTGCGCTATTTATGCATGCAGCAGATGCTATACATGGCGACCTTGGCATGATTCAACAGGATGATGTGATTATTTGCATCTCCAAGAGCGGAAATACGCCCGAAATAAAAGTTTTGGTACCGCTTTTAAAACAAAGCAAAAACACATTAATTGCTATTGTTGGCAACATCGATTCTTATTTAGCCAAACAAGCCGATTTTATTTTAGATACTACCATAGCGGAAGAAGCATGTCCAAATAATTTGGCACCCACAACAAGCACAACCGCACAACTTGCCATGGGCGATGCTTTAGCCATTTGCTTATTAGCCTGTAAATCATTTACGAGTGCCGATTTTGCAAAATATCATCCGGGTGGTGCTTTAGGTAAAAAATTATATTTGAAAGTAGCAGATTTGGCAATTAATAACGAAAAACCATCAGTCGAATTAACGACCACTTTTTCGAATGTAATTCTAGAAATCAGTAGCAAAAGATTAGGCATGACTGCTGTAATAGATGCGGGTAAAATTGTAGGTATAATTACTGATGGAGACCTCAGAAGGCTATTATCTAAAGGAGATATCAGCCATTTAACTGCGCAAGAAATGATGGGCAAAAATCCAAAAACAATTGAAGCAGATTCATTAGCGATTGATGCAATGGAAATGATGAAAAAAAATAATATCACACAAATTATCGTAACTCATGAAAATAATTACACAGGAGTGATACATTTGCATGATTTAATTAAAGAAGGAATTATTTAATATTTTTTAAATAACAATGAAAGCAACAAATAAATACGCAGTAATTATGGCTGGCGGAATCGGAAGTAGATTTTGGCCAATCAGTAAAACTTCGCATCCAAAACAATTCTTAGATATTTTAGGAACAGGTAAAACCCTTATTCAACAAACCTTTGAGCGATTCGAAAAAATTTGTCCGAAAGAGAATATTTACATTGTTACCAACGAATCTTATCGTGCCTTAGTAAAAGAACAATTACCAGGCATTTCTGACGATCAAATTTTAGGGGAACCAGCTGCTAAAAATACCGCTCCTTGTATTGCCTATGCTTGTCATAAAATTAACCAGAAAAACCCAGATGCATTAATTGCAGTTGCTCCTTCTGATCATATTATTTTAAACGAACAAGAATTTGTAAAGCAAATTGAAACTGCTTTAGTAACTGCATCAGAAAATGATTTTTTAATTACCTTAGGCATTAAGCCTACACGCCCTGATACAGGATATGGTTATATTCAATTTGTTGACAACAGCAAAACAGATGGCCATTATAAAGTGAAAACATTTACCGAAAAACCAAATTTAGAAATCGCCAAAACATTTATTCAAAGTGGAGACTTTTTATGGAATGCAGGTATTTTTGTATGGAGTGCAAAAAGTATTATCCATGCATTTGCAAATTATTTGCCAGAATTAAATACTACTTTTTTAGAAGGTGCTAAACATTACAACACACCACAAGAAGGCGATTTCATCAACTTAATTTATCCACAATGCAATAGTATATCTATCGATTATGGTATTATGGAAAAAGCAGATAATGTTCATGTGTTTGCAGCCGATTTTGGTTGGTCAGATTTAGGAACTTGGGGTTCGCTGTATACCATTATAGATAAAGATTATGTGGGTAATGCAGTGGTATATCCAAACAATGTGATGATGTATGATTCCTCTAATTGTATGATCAATACCAAGCCCGAAAAATTAATTGTAGTAGAAGGATTACACGACTTTATTGTAGTAGATACCGAAGAAGTATTGATGATCTGTCCTAAAAACAAAGAACAACAAATTAAAGAAATAGTAGCCGATGTTAAATCTAAAAAAGGAGAAAAATATATTTAATCTTTTTTACTCGGATTTTAAATAAAAAAAAGCCAAACAAATGTTTGGCTTTTTTTTATCCTCTTTGTCGAAGCGCTTCGTAAAGTATTACTCCCGTTGCAACAGAGACATTGAGCGAAGCAATTCCTCCCTTCAATGGAATTTTAGCGTAATGATCTGCAATGCGAATAATGTCGTTAGAAATACCATCTTCTTCCGAACCCATTACAATTGCCGTTGGCATGGTATAATCTATTTCATAAATAGTTTGATCATTTTTTTCGGAACAAGCTATCACTTGCAAACCCGATTCTTGTAAATATTGTACTGCCGTTTTTAGGTTATTAACCCTACAAACAGGAATATTAAATAAAGCACCCGCAGATGTTTTAATTGCGTCGCCACTAATAGCCGCACTTTCGCGCATAGGAACAATGATTGCATGAACACCAGCGCATTCTGCAGTTCTAGCTATTGCTCCAAAATTACGCACATCGGTAATTCTATCTAGTATTAAAATTAATGGCACTTCGCCTTTTTCGAAAACAAATGGAATAATATCTTCTACTTTATAAAAAGAAATAGGAGAAATATAAGCAATGATTCCTTGGTGATTACCTCTAGTAATGCGATTGAGTTTTTCAACCGGCACCATTTGCATACGAATATCGTTTGCTTCTACTAAAGTTTTTAACGCTCGAAATAAATCGCCAGCAATTCCCTTTTGCACATATAAACTTTCTATTTCTTTGCCTGCTTCGACCGCTTCGATAACCGCTCTAATGCCGAATACTAATTGATTTGGTTTTCCTTCCACTTTGTTAATTTTCCACAAACAAAGGGATAATTATGCGAACCACAAAAAAAAGTATGCACAATTGGCTTATTAACACAAAAAACAGCTTTTTAGTTAAAAATTAAACTTTCCATTTGGGTTATTAACTTGTTATTCACAAGCAATGTTTATAAATGGCTATTTCAAAATAAACAGAAAGGCCAAAAATAATTGGTGGATAAAAAATATGCTTAAATAGTGTTGCAAAGCATTAACTTTGTGTTCTGACATATGGAAAAAAGTACAATTAATCCCCGTAACGACCGTCGTAAAAATGCGACCAACTTAAATGGCCAATTAGCAAAAATTCCACCTCAAGCTATCGATTTAGAAGAAGCTGTATTGGGTGCATTGATGTTAGAGAAAGACGCATTAAGTGCCGTTATTGATATTTTAAAACCAGAAACATTTTATGTTGATGCCAATCAGAAAATCTTCAGGGCCATTCAATATTTATTTCAAAATAGCTCGCCCGTAGATATTCTAACGGTAACCAATCGTTTAAGACAAACAGCCGAACTCGAAGTGGTAGGTGGTGCTTATTATATCACCGAATTAACCAACAGAGTTGCATCTGCTGCAAACATTGAATTTCATGCCAGAATTATTTCTGAAAAATTTATCCAAAGAGAACTCATTTCTATTTCTTCAGACATTATTACTAGCGCATACGAAGACACCACCGATGTACTTGAATTATTAGACAAAGCAGAAAAAAATCTTTTTGCCATTGCAGAAGGTAACATTCGAAGAGAGTCTTACGACATGAGTACCTTGATTCAAAAATCTATTCAACAATTAGAAAGTTTAAAAGATAAAGTAGATGGATTAACAGGTGTAACAAGCGGTTTTGTTGAGTTAGACCGTCTTACTTCTGGCTGGCAAAACTCCGATTTAATAATTATTGCTGCACGCCCTGCAATGGGTAAAACGGCATTCGTATTAAGTTTAGCTAGAAATGCAGCTATTATTGGTGCTAAAAAAATTGCCTTATTCTCTTTAGAGATGGCCGCAGTTCAATTAACCAATCGTTTAATTTCTGCCGAAGCAGAATTACCTGCAGAGAAAATTAAAAAAGGAAAACTTGAAGCACACGAATGGCAACAATTGATGCATAAAGTGGGTAAGCTTTCGGATTCAGGTATTTTTATTGACGATACACCCGCTTTAAATATTTTCGAATTAAGGGCAAAATGCCGCCGTTTAAAAGCACAACACGACATCGATATGATTGTCATCGATTACCTCCAATTAATGGTAGGTTCGGGAGATAATCGTTCTGGAAATAGAGAGCAAGAAATATCAGCTATTTCAAGAGCACTCAAAAGTATTGCAAAAGAATTAAATGTACCCGTAATTGCTTTATCTCAATTAAGTAGAGCAGTAGAAACCCGTGGGGGTACTAAAAAACCAATGTTATCCGATTTACGTGAATCTGGATCTATTGAACAAGATGCCGACATGGTTTTATTTATTTACCGTCCAGAATATTATGGATTTGATGTAGATGAAGAAGGAAACAACACGAAAGGTACTGCCGAAATTATTATTGCTAAACATAGAAATGGTGCGGTTGGTTCTGTTAAATTAAAATACATTGGAGAGTTTGTGAAGTTTGCAGATATGGATGCAAACGATTATGGCAGCTTCCCAAAAAGCAATCCGCTAGGCCCTTCTAACGATTTTGATAATCATAAAAATGTCATCATTCGCCCGAGTAAAATGAACGATCGCTCGGATGATGTACCGTTTTAAGCTTGCAGTGCCGCTGTAATTAATCCCAATAAAATAATTAAGGCTGGTGGTGTTTTGCTAAACTTTAATAACACAAAAGTAAAGGCAACAATCAATAATTGTATAGCGTTGCCGTTAGTGGTTTGTAACATGATAAAAAATGCTGCAATCGCAAATCCTACGGAAACCGAATTGATGCCAATCATTGCAGATTGAATAGATTTTTTAGATTTTAATTTATCCCAAAAAGGAAAAATAGTTAAGATAAAAAGCAAACCTGGCAAATTAATTCCAATCAAAGCAGCTAAACTACCTAAAAGCTGAGCGCCAATACCCGCGCCTTTTACAGACATTGCCCCAATAAAAGAAGTGAAAGAAAAAAGTGGCCCCGGTATAATTTGTTGCAATGCGTAACCAGACATAAACTCGGGTGTAGTTAAATAATGTTTCATTTCCACAAATTCGGTATAAAGCAAAGGCGCTAATACTTGTCCGCCACCAAAAATAAAAATACCGTTTCTATAAAAATTCTCGAACAACCTTACAGGCAAAGAAAATACCGATGTTCTATTAATAATTGCACCTAATAAAGCAAAAGATAAAAACACCAAAATAAGTGGAATGATTTTTTTCCAATTTGTTTTAATAAAATCTTCTGGTTTTTTTTCTTCCGGAACTTTTAAAAAGAAATAAGAAAATAAAATAGCGCAAGCTAAAATAATTGGAAACACATAGGCGTTTCGAATGATCAAAGTAATTACACTAGCAAATATGGCAAGGCCATACGATATGCGATTACCCAATACATTTCGAGTAAGTATAAAGGCCGAATAAGCAATGAAACCAATAGCCATAGGCCCCATTACAAAAATAAAATTAGCGGCATGCCTATTTAATGCTAGGTAATTATACCCTATGGCAAATAGGGACATGATAATAGCGGAAGGTAAAATCCAAATAAGAAAAGATAATATGGCAAGCGTTAAGCCACCAAATTGATAGGCAATGGCCACTAATGTTTGCGTAGAAGATGGGCCAGGTAAAACCTGACAAAGTGCGTTATATTCTAATAATTCTTTTTGAGTGACAAATTTTTTCTTATCAACAAACTCTTTTAGTAGCATAGCAATATGAGCCGATGGGCCACCAAATGCGATGAGACTAAACTTAAAAACAGCTGCTAAAAATTGGCGTTTTGATTTATTCATTTTCGTAATCCAAGCCATTAAAGATATTAAAAGCAGATTGCAATTCCGAAAATGCATGATTATCCCCTATTTTTCGGGCAATTTTCATTCCTTTTTGATAAGTTTCATAGGCATTTTCGTTTTCTTTTAATACTTCATAAAGCTTAGCTAAATGATAATATACCCCCACATAATCTTCATCCGAATTTACGGTTTCGAGGTAATAGAATAAAGCCTTTTGAGTATCATTGAGCTTTAAATACTCTGTGGCCAAGGCATAAAGCAAAAAAGAGTCGTTTGGCTCCTCTATGAGCATTTCTAAAAGTCTTTGGATGCGTTGATTATTCATTTTTTATTCGATAGAAATTGCCTATTTTTGCGCAAAAACATTGATACTATGAAAATATTAGTCTGCATCAGTAATGTACCAGATACAACCACAAAAATAACCTTTAACTCGAATAATACCGAATTTAACACGAGTGGTGTACAATTTATTTTAAACCCATATGATGAATTGGCATTAGCGAGGGCCATTGAATTAACAGAAGGTGGCAAAGGTAGTGTTACTGTTGTGAATGTTGGGCTAGCAGATACCGAACCAACCATTCGTAAAGCATTAGCCATTGGCGCAGACGATGCCATTAGGGTAAATGCAGCACCTGAAAACGCTTATTTTGTAGCGCAACAAATTGCAAAAATTGCAAAAGAGGGTCAATATGAATTAATATTAACTGGCCGCGAATCGATTGATTATAATGGCGCGCAGACTGGTGCCATGATTGCAGAAATCATGGATATACCCTCTATCTCTATTATTAAAAAATTGAATGTTGCCGCAAACACGGCAACAGTTGAAAGAGAAATAGAAGGCGGAAAAGAAGTAATAACGGTTGATTTTCCATTTTTAGCAAGTGTTTCAGAAGGAGTCGCAGAACCTAAAATTCCTAACATGCGAGGTATTATGTCTGCACGCACCAAACCTTTGCAAGTAGTAGAAGCCATTGCAGTTGATACTTTGAGCAGTATTAGCTCTTTCGAAATGCCTGCCGCTAGAAGCACCGTTAAATTAATTTCGACATCCGAATCTGCTAAACTAATTGAGGCATTACACAGCGAAGCAAAAGTAATTTAATTACGATAAAAACATTTTAACCATTTACCATGAACGTATTAGTATATATAGAAAATATTACCGGGAAATTTAAAAAATCAACTTACGAAGTAGTCTCTTATGCTGCTGCAATTGCCAAACAAACAGGCGGAACATTAACTGCTGTTTCTATTGGAAATGTAGACGCAAGCACCTTGGCAGAAATTGGAAAATATGGCGCAAGTAAAATTTTAAATGTGCAACAAGATGCTTTAAGTAGTTTTGTGAATCAGGCATATGCATCCATTATTTCGCAAGCAGCTAAATCGGTAGATGCCACAGTAGTGGTGCTTTCTAACACTTTTACCGGAAAGGGTTTAGCCCCTAGAGTTGCGGTGAAATTAGCGGCAGGATATGTTGATGGCGCATTAGAATTACCAACAATAGCGGGAAATTCATTTAGTGTAAAAAGAGGTGCTTTCTCTGGTAAGGCATTTGCCAATGTTACCTTAAACTCGGCCATTAAAGTAATTACATTAAGTCCAAATGCCTATCAAATAAATGATCTTGGCACTACTGCCATTATAGAAGATTTTAATCCAAGCACTGGTGCAAATGATTTCCAAACTATGGTCAAAGAAATTATCAGAGCCAGCGATAAAATTTCTTTACCCGATGCCGAATTAGTGGTTTCGGGCGGAAGAGGTTTAAAGGGTCCAGAAAACTGGGGGATGATTGAAGAATTAGCTTCCTTATTAGGTGCAGCAACGGGTTGCTCTAAACCAGTTTCTGATTCAGGTTGGAGACCACATGAAGAACACGTAGGCCAAACAGGCATTGCCGTTGCGCCAAACTTATACATTGCTATTGGCATTTCCGGTGCTATTCAACATTTAGCTGGTGTGAGCGCTTCTAAAGTAATTGTAGTGATCAATAAAGACCCGGAAGCTCCTTTCTTTAAAGTAGCAGATTATGGAATTGTAGGCGATGCATTTGAAGTAGTACCTCAATTAATTGAAGCGGTAAAAGTATTGAAAGCGCAAGCTTAATAATCAAAACAAATGAAAAAAATAAAACTAGACATCGTTGGTCTGTCTTATAGTCAAACCCAATCAGGAGCATATGCTTTGGTATTAGGTGAGGTAAATGGCAAAAGACGATTGCCTATTATTATTGGAAGCTTTGAAGCGCAAGCCATAGCCATTGAAATAGAAAAAATGAGTCCTAGTCGACCATTAACACACGACTTATTTAAAACACTTACTTTAAGTTATCAAATTGAAGTAGAAGAAGTACTCATTTATAATTTAGTAGATGGTATTTTCTTTGCGAAAATAATTTGCAATAATGGTACTAAAACAGTTGAGCTCGACGCCAGAACATCTGATGCCATTGCATTAGCCGTTAGATACCACTGTCCAATTTATACTTATGATTTTATTTTAGCCGCTGCCGGAATATTAATTGAAGGTTCCGATTATGATTTTTTAGAAAATATAGATCAAATAGAAGACCTCGAAAACAAAAGCAAAGAAGGAAATATTTATCAGGGTAAAAGTGATATTGAACTGCAAACCCAATTACAAAAAGCCTTACAAGAAGAAGACTACGAAAAGGCGGCACACATTCGAGACGAACTAACTAAACGCGGAAGCAATTAATAAAAAAAGCCTGGTTAATTAACCAGGCTTTTTTTATTTTAATTAGAAGTTTGATCTTTGGGCATCAATCGGTTGGCTTGTTCCCATTTTATAAACAAGGCCGATGCGCTAATATGATGCATATCACAAAGCTTTAAAAAACTAGTAAGATTTAAATCTTCTCCACTCTCCCATCGCTGATAAACAGAGCGATTGATCCCTTTCTCATTTGAAAATTTTTCTGCGGAAGTATAGCCTAATTCAAGTCTTCTCTTACGAATTAAATACGCTAAATCATACAATCTGGTGTCTTTACTTTTCATAAAAAATGTTTGGTTAAAAAATCAATAAATTGATTAAAACTAATTTGATTAAATGAATGTCGCAATAGGATGTTTGTTTTATTGATTGAAGCTAAGCTAAATAAATTTGCATTTATGCAGTTGGACTCATTTATAAAATCGTTCATATTTACTTTACGATCGAAAAAAATAGAGGCCTAGCTAGCCTGATATTAATTAACTAATGGTTTAACAATTTAAAAAAAAGAAGATGAAAAAATTAATGCTCATACTAACAGTATGTTGTTTGATTGGTGGTGGTGATTTATTAGCGGCAAGTTTAGTTACAGGCCCTAAGGTTGTTATTACGATAGAATTTGGATCAAAACAATCCGTAAACTGCCTTGGCAGTGGCTTTTGTAGAATTAAGATTGGAGGAAACCTGAAAATGGGCGATGGCACCCTTGCCGAAATTCAATTCAACGAAGAAACAGGAAAATTGGAAATGATCATCAATACAAAAACCGGCATCAGTGCCGAAGATTTAACCCAATATTTTTCTAAAAATATATTCAAAGTTGATACCGACTATACATTGAGCGATGAAATGTGTGAACAACTAAATATTCCAACAGATTTTACGATTAAAAAAGGGAATTATTCGGTCGAGCGAAATGATGATCTATTAATAGTTCAATTTTAAATTACCCAATGCCGAGCCTTTTGCTCGGCATTTTTAACTCAAAAAATATGAAAAGAAAATTGTATGTAATATTCCTTGGCTTAGTGCTAATGTGTAGCAGTTGCAGCTTATTACTCATGACCTATGCAGGCATAAAAATTCCAAAATCAATTTCCATAGAAAAAGTATACCATCTGGCTCAAAAAAATAATATTTCTAAAGCCCACATAACATTCATCAAACCGGGTTACCAAAACTATATCAAAGCCTTTCGTTTAGGTATTCCGGCTGGATATCTGTTTAACAAGGAAGGGCAAATGCTTTATTTTAAAAACGTGGATAACAATGGCTGTGTAGCTGGCCTCCCAATAATACTATCACAATTAAATTCAAAAAATAAAACTTACCCATTGAGTCAATCGTATCCATTCGAAAAGATTTGCGAATTGATGGTAGATACAAATGGCCAAAACATTTCGGCAGCAGCAGACCTTGCGCAAAATGATTTTATTTTTATCGGTACTTTTACTTCTTTTTATCAAAAAGGCAGCGAATACAATCGCAGCTGGGAAGCGGCTATCAAAACAAATAAAACTGCTAAAATAGGATACTACCATTTTAATTTAGATGCATTAGCCCAATGGAATCCATTGATAATAGATACATTGGAAAAGGAAGGATACCTTAATTACAAATGGTATCATATCAGTTCAAAAATTAATCAGAAAAATTAAAATGATTTTGTGTGGTTGATTTTAAATATTTGCACTCTCTCGGTGTTGGGTACCCAAACCGATCTATATATCAAGCAAACAGCATTGGTGCTAAACGAAAGTGATAGTATAGCTCGGGTTATGACCGACAAAGAAAGCTTTCGTTGGCGCCAAGCTGGATTTATCGCCTTTTCTGCTAATGAAACTTCCAATTGGCAACAAAGTGGATATAAGCAGCTCAACGCCCTGTTAAACTATACACCCATTAATAAATTAACAAGACAAGAATATATACTAGAACAAAAATGGATCCTCAAGTATGGTTTGAGTAAATCCAATCAAATAAATCTAGCAAAAACAGAAGATTATTTTGCCTATCAAATAAAGTGGAAATTACATTTACCTCATTTAAAAATACCCAAAATCAAATTTAGTAAAAAAGCAAATTTGCAGCTTAGTTTAAAATTACAATCGCAGTTTAGCAAAACTTATAAAGAAAAATACATACCCAGCATTGGCTTAAAAACAGTGCCGATTAGCCAATTTGCTTCTCCTGCATACCTCGATATTCAAGCGGCTTATAGTGTACAATTATGGAAAGCCGTTGATATTGCCCTATCAATTAGCTCTATAAAAATCACTAGTTTTTTAGCACAGAATTATTATACCTTATTTAATAAAAACGAACTGTTCAAAGTTAAAAGGAAAGAAAAAATTGCATTTGAACATGGTTATACATTAGCCATCGATTTTGATAAAAATGTATATCGAAATATTACAATTAAAGCAGAACAAAAAATATTTGTAAACCCGCAAAACGCTATTCAAGTTGACTTAGAGTCGAATACTGAAATAAGCTATGCATTAAGTAAAAACTTAAAATTTATTTTCAAACATCAATTAATTTTTGATACCGATATATCGGAACAGGCACAAAGACAAACTCTTTTTTTGTTGGGTTATTATTTTTAGGCTGTACTTGAAAAAAAATCCTAGTATCAATTAAAGTAACGATGGACCTCACAGTAAAACAGCGAAAACAAATCAAAAAAAAGGCCCGATAAATATCGAGCCTTTGAATTTGTGAATTATCTTTTAGCAATGATTTCGTAATCACGCGCTGTTTTTCCAACATAAATTTGACGTGGACGGCCAATTGGCTCTTTGTTTTCGTGCATTTCTTTCCATTGTGCGATCCAACCTGGTAAACGTCCTAGTGCAAATAACACGGTAAACATTTCGGTTGGGAAACCTATTGCTCTGTAAATAATACCAGAATAAAAATCCACGTTTGGATATAATTTTCTTTCGATAAAATAAGGATCGCTTAAAGCTGCTTGTTCTAGTTTTTTAGCGATATCTAAAATTGGGTCGTTTACCCCTAATTTATTTAATACATTATCGCATGCTTCTTTAATAATGGTAGCGCGCGGATCAAAGTTTTTATACACTCGGTGACCAAATCCCATTAAACGGAATGGATCATTTTTGTCTTTTGCCTTAGCTAACCATTTATTGGCATCACCACCATCTGCTTTGATCGCTTCTAACATTTCAATAACTGCTTGGTTAGCACCACCATGTAAAGGACCCCAAAGAGCTGAAATACCCGATGCTACAGATGCATATAAGTTTGCGTCTGATGAACCTACAATACGAACAGTAGATGTAGAACAATTTTGCTCATGGTCTGCATGAAGAATCAATAATTTATTCATTGCATCTACTACCACAGGATCAATTATATACTCTTCGGTTCTGTAACCTAATGTCATGTTTAAGAAATTAGATATATAGTCTAATTTATTTTGTGGGTAAATTAACGGATGACCTAAAGATTTTTTATGAATCCAAGAAACTATGGTGCTCATTTTAGCGAACAATTTCATGATTGTTAAATCAATGTCTGCTTTAGTGGGATTAGGTTCTAAGGATTCTGGATAAAAAGAAGACAAAGAACATACCAATGATACCAACTGCCCCATAGGATGCGCTTTTGATGGATAACCATCAAAAAACTTTTTCATGTCTTCGTGAATCAAAGTATGGCGACTCATTTCGTAAGAAAATGCATCTAGTTGCTTAATGGTAGGCAATTCACCATAAATTAATAAAAAAGCCACTTCTATAAAGGTTGACTTTTCTGCTAATTGTTCGATTGGATAACCTCTGTACTTTAAAACCCCCAGCTCCCCATCTAAAAAGGTAATGGCACTTTTAGTAGCTCCAGTATTTTTATAACCTGTATCTAAGGTTATATATCCAGTTTCGTCTCTTAATTTAGTAATATCGATTGCTTTTTCGCCTTCTGTTCCAGTTATAACTGGGAAAGTGAAAGTTTTTCCATCTAGGGTGATTTCCGCCGTATTTGACATTTTAAAGTAGATTAGGTATTTGTGTCACAAACTTAATTAATTGAAATCAATTTTGAAACAATGAATCAATCATTTTCTCTATTTTTAACAATAATTTAAAGGATTAGTTTATGGAATTATCAATTAACACACCTGCCCTATTATTTCCGGCTATGTCATTGTTATTATTAGCCTATACCAACCGCTTTAATATTATTGCCAGCAGAATTAGAAGCTTACGCGATTTATGGGAAAAAGAACACCAAGATCAAATTCTATATCAATTACATAACCTGCGTAGACGCGTAAAATTAATTCGTTTGATGCAAGGATCTGGTGTGCTTTGCATGTTCACTGCCATTGTTTGTATGTTCTTTTTATTTTACCAATATAATAATGCTGCACATCTAGCTTTTGGTTTGAGTTTAATACTCATGTTGGTTTCACTTTATTTATCATTAAGAGAAATACATCTTTCGGTAGTTTCTTTAGATATTGTTTTGAGTGATTTAGAAAAGGAAATGAATGACAAACAGGCGGGCTTAGAAAAAATGGAACAAAAGCATGCGAACAAAATTTTCTGATTCTGCTAAGCAATTAATTCCTTCTTTTTGCGTAATACTAGATTGACTCGAAACGGGGTCGGCTATACCACACCAAGGTTCTAGACAAATAAAATCTGCATTTTTTTGTGCCCAAATTCCATAAAAAGGAAAATGATTTGCCGTTAAACTAAGTCCATGTGTATGATTTTTACTGCGAATACTGACTGTGTTAGCATGTAAATTTTTAAACACCAAAGCGTCTTGTAAAAAAATTTCTTTACTTAAATTTAATTGAGAAGAATTAGTGAAAATTGCTTTGGTTTGATTCGAAATTAATCCTTCGTCTATTAAATAACTTTCGGCGGTTTCGTCATGATTAAAGGAAAGATAATAATCTTCATATGACTCCTGATCGAATAAAGGCAAACGAAATCCAGGGTGCGCTCCTAAGGAAAAATAAATCGCTTTCGTATCTGTGTTTTTCACTTCATATTGAAGGGTTAACTCTTGTTCGTTTAAAATATAACTTAATGTTAAACAAAATTTAAAAGGATAGATTGCTAAGGTTTCTTCGTCATCGCTAAGCTGAAAACTAACCATAGTTTGTGTTTGTGCAATTACCTGAAATGTTTTATTGCGGGCAAATCCATGTTGACCCATTTTATATGCTATGCCATTATAACTGTATGAATCGTTTTTTAATCGCCCAACAATTGGAAACAAAACAGGCGAATGCCTTGCCCAGACTGTAGGTTCGGCTTGCCACATATATTCTAAACTACTCACTTTATGAACAACCGATTGCAATTCGGCACCCATAGTATGGAGGCTGACTTTTAAAAATTCGTTTTCGAGACAAATAGGAGTACTCATATGCGCTAATATAATATATGCAAGATATGATTTATATCATATTTTTTTCTGCTTCATTGCCGCATTTTTAGGGTACTATTTATCAACCCTATCCCCTATCAACACATGAAAACAATAATAGAGCCTTTTAAAATCAAATCTGTTGAACCCATTTATTTCAATAGCGAAATAGACCGAAAATCAATTTTAACTAAGGCATTTTACAATCCATTTTTAATTCCATCTAAAGAAGTGATTATTGATTTGTTAACCGATAGTGGCACCAGCGCTATGAGTAGCAACCAATGGGCAGGCATCATGCAAGGCGACGAATCATATGCTGGTAGTCCAAGTTTTTTTAGGTTCGAAGCAGCAGTCAAAAAAATTACTGGCCTACCAATTATTATTCCTACACACCAAGGTAGGGCCGCCGAAAAAATTCTATTTAGTATTTTAGGCGCTAAAGGGAAATATTTTTTGAGCAATACGCTTTTCGATACTACCCGCGCTAACATAGAGTTTTCGGGCGCCGAAGGAATTGATTTAATTTGCGAAGAAGGAAAAAATACAGCCATTGCCGCGCCTTTCAAAGGCAATATCAATATCCAAGAATTAAAAAAAACCATTCAGGCTAAAGGTGCTCAAAATATTCCATTGTGTTTAATTACCATTACCAATAATTCGGGTGGTGGACAACCGGTAAGTATGGAAAACATTCGCCAGGCACATGCTGTATGTAAAGCACATCAAATACCTTTATACATTGATGCTTGTCGATTTGCCGAAAACGCTTTTTTTATCAAGCAACGCGAGGAAGGATATGCACAACATTCCATTCAAGAAATTGTAAAAGAAATGTTTTCGTATGCTGATGGTTGTACCATGAGTGCTAAAAAAGATGCCTTTGCAAATATTGGTGGATTTTTGGCTTTGCGTGATGAAAATTTAGCCTTGCATTGTCGTAATTTATTAGTGATCACCGAAGGCTTTCCAACCTATGGAGGCCTTGCTGGCAGAGACTTAGAAGCCATTGCCATTGGCCTTGAAGAAGTGATGCAAGAAGATTACCTCAACTATCGTATCAAAAGCATTGAATATTTAGGAGAGAAATTAACAAAAGCCGGAGTACCAATTATGCAACCGACCGGAGGGCATGCCGTTTATTTAGATGCCAAAGCATTTTTACCACACATTCCAGTTGCACAATACCCAGGTCAAGCTTTAGTCTGCGCCTTGTACATGCGTGGTGGTATAAGAACAGTTGAAATTGGTTCTTTGATGTTTGGAAAATACGACAAGGATTATCAATTAATTCCAGCAAAACTAGAACTGGTAAGATTAGCTATTCCACGAAGAGTTTATACCCAAAGCCATATCGATTATGTAGCCGAAGTAATTATCGAAGTATTCCAAAATAGGGCGGAGATAAAAGGCTTAAGTATAGTCGAGGAATCGGAGCTATTGAGACATTTTACTGCCAAATTAAAACCTATTCATACCTAAATAAAATGATACAGTTGACGAAAATTTTTCATTTTGAAATGGCACATGCCATTGATGGCTATCCTGGAGCTTGTAAAAATATTCATGGACATTCTTACGAATTACATGTGCAAGTGAATAGCGGTAATCTAAGTAACGAATATATTCAAGGAATTGGATTAGATATCGATTTTAAATACATCAAAAATATTGTAAAATGTCATATTATTGATGCATTCGATCACCATTTACTTTTATCTAAAAGATATTTAAGCAACAATGCGGTCTTGGCGAAAAACGAAAATCTAATTGCATGGGAAATTGAGCCAACGGCCGAAAATATATTAATATATATCCAAAAGATTCTTCAAGAAAAAATGCCAACAAATTGCCATTTACATCAATTAACCTTATTTGAAACCAAA
>CAIMAP010000206.1 GCA_903838995.1 uncultured bacterium
AACGGTTACGGAGTTTAAAAACGTTAAATCTTGGTGTGCAAGTTTGTTGAAGTTAATACACTTAAAATGGGCGTTATTAATCGCTATATTTTGTGCATCGTTAATATCTAGATTGAAACTTATACTATCCGACCCATTAATTTTTAATTCGATAGGACTACTGATTTCCAATAACTGAAATTCTAACAAGCCAATAAGTTCCGCAATCAAATAATCATTAACATAGCCCTTTGAAATATTTATACTAACTAGTTTAGTGAAATTTCTCAAATAATCGAAACGATTCAGCCCTACATTATGTAATATAATTTTAGTTGTTTTTATAGCAAAATATGCTAATTGAATTAAGGTAGATATGTCTTTTAATGACTTTAAATCTTTTAATTCAATTTCATTGCTAGGGCACTCCACTCCTGTTGACAGCAGCTCCAAGCTCTGCTTAGGATTATCATAAACATTATAACCCTGAGTAACGTCTCTAAGACTATTACCGCATATTTTAAGGTTTGTTAAATTTTTAATAAAATCGATTGAATTTATAGCATTACAACCATTGAAATTTAATGCAATTAATTGAGTGGCTTGAGCAATTGGACTTAAATCTTTGATGGATTCGGATGAAACAATAAAACCTACTAAATTTTTGCATTTATTAATACCAGATACATCCATTAAATCGTCGCAATCCACATCTAAACCAATTAGGTTTGGAAATTTATCAAGCCAATCTAAATTTGTCATCCCCGAACAGGTGATTGACAAATATTTCATTTTTGTAAATTCGCCTTCACTGAGTTCCCCGAAATTTTTGATATTAATTGTGATCTCTTCGAAGTTCTTTAAAATGATACCCTTTATTGTTTCCAATTTATATAGATAAATTGAATTAGCATTTTGATTATGTATGATGCTTGTTAAACCAGTTAACCTATCTAATGCAGCAGCATTTAATAAAGAATCGCAATTATAAAATAGAATTGTTTTAGTGGCATGATAAAATTCAATCCCATCAAGATTTTTTAATTGATCAAAATCAGTTAAATCAATTTTTTCTTTATTCGTTGTGTCTTTTTTCCCTTTAAGTCCTTGAAAACTATTGATTTTATTGGATTTACCAAAATCAAATTCATTAATTGAAAGTGCTGCTAATCCATCAATCGATGTAATAGCTGGACAGTTATCTAGTTTTAAGGATGTAAGATTCGATAAATCACTTATTTCATCAAGATTTATTAAAGTTTGACTAGAGTCTACTAAAATCAATTTCTCTAGATTAGCAAAGCCATCTAAGTATGTTAATTTAGGTAAATCGATTTTAAGTATTTTAATATTAGATTTAATCTTAGCACACTCAATAGAAGCATTGCTAGCATATTTTAAAATACCAGTAATGGCATAATTGTAAAATGGTTGTAGTTTTTTTGTGCCTGTAAATAATTTATTTGGAATTATTTCTGTGTAATAGTCCAATGAAACTAGTTCTACCTCTTCGATTAAAGCGTCAAATAGCACCGGATCCGACATGCTAGACAATAACAACAAACCCGAATCAATCATTTCGAAAGAATCTGCAGTTAATAATTTCTTTAACTTATCAAATTTAGCCTTGTCGTTAATTAAAGAATTTTGATAGACTTCTGGTGTATATATTTTTGAAAGCGAACTTTCTTTTTTTACACGCGGAGTGGTTGTTTTTGGTTTGGCCTCCACTTTTGCATGAAACAAAGCTTGCAATTCCTCTTGTGTAATATATTGTATGGCCTCTGCTTGATTTTCGTCTAAGCATAAAGCTTTTAACTTATTTAAATCAATAGATTTTGATACAATGGCTAAGGTAAAACTTGAAACCGCCTTTTCGATAACACCACCTAATTTCTCAAAGGTATGCTTTACAGCTTCATCCACATCGTCTGTAAAATATATATTGGCAAGCATAAATGGATTTTTACGAATAGTCACTTTCGACTTTAGTTTGCCATCTATAACCTCATCGCCCGGGTATTGAAAATTAAAATATTCAAATAGTTTTTCTTTGGAAATTCCACTACCATAGCCACCCCAGTTGATGGTCATATTTGTTAAATTAATATTGCTATCAAAAAAATCATCAGATAATACCGTTTTTTTGCTTGCATGCCAAATAACAATATTATTATAAAATGCCAAATTAATTATTCTTTCAAATTTGACTGAAATTTCTTTATCAGTTAATTTCCCATTTAAATAGGCAGCAGATAAATTTTTAAATAAAATTTTCATGATTAAATTTTAGTTATCGCACTTTTTAATTCTAGGTTACTTAAATGCATTATTAAAACATAACCCTTATCGTTAACCCTTCCCTCTAAGAAAGCCCTATAAGCCTTGCCGCCATTTTGAAACACCAATGGTTCAATGCCTTTCTCACCAGCTCCTATGAGCATTAACGAATTCTTTTCGGCTAATTCTTTAGCTATTTGGTATAAAAAATCGAATGTTAAACCATTTACATGAGAGAGTTGGTATTTTTTAGAAAAAACAAACTTAGTGAATACCTCAGCCTTAGCGAACAATTTACCAGAAGGTTTAATTGCTGCTTGTTCTAATATATTTCCAATTAACTCCTTAGGAATTCTTTCTTCTTTTAATTCACCGCTTGCATCAAATACCTTTTCTTTTAAGTTTACCGATACACAAGGTTGAAAATCGGCATCAATATATACTTTAGAACTACCCTCTAAAATAGCACCTGTTTGAAACAAATCAATTTCAGGATCTTCGGTAATTAATAATTTAGCTAATTCCGCATCACCCCCACTTTGTTGAACAAGTTTGTCATAACTACCATTAATAGTTGTTTTAAGCACCCTTACCGTGTGCACCGCATTGCCATCGGGAGTAAAATAACTAATCTTGGATTTCTTATTAAACCCAGTAAATAATACATTGGCATCACGGCCTTTTGTATCTGCTATATGAATAAATTTTGCCATAACTATAACATTCCAAAGTCTAACTCCTCATCCTCGAGGCTATTTTCTTCCACTATTATTGGTTCAACCATTTCGTTCGTTAAATATTTAAACTGATTTTTATTTCCAGTTAAAATAAAGAACACACTTCCATTAAAAATAATAAAAGCGTCTGCCGCTTCATAATCGGTCCTGTAATTAAACAAAAAAGAGTAAACCGTATCATTAGTAAACTTTAATTTTAATTTTGTTTTTTCTTCCTCAGAATCAAAGCTTAACTCATAAACAGCAGTTACATCTAAATCTAATAAATCTTCGATTGTAGCTGGATTTAAAGTAACCGGTTGGTCGTAAATTGATGGTTGTAAAACCGCATCGCTACTGTCTGGTAATTTAGCAATTAGTGCAGCTTTGTCTACTTCAAAATTATTAGCATCTACTGTTTTTTGGGCTACACCTCCAGTAACAACCATTGTTCTGCCATCGTTTAAAAGCGAAGCAGTTTGACAGGCTTTACCATCTGCAGTGGATACAAGCGTTTCTGTCCAACCATACACCTTTTCACGGTCTAATTTATTAATTGCCGCTTCATAGGATTCTTTTTCTATAAAAAATTTAGCTAATCGTGCCATATTAAATTACTTTCTCCCATCCTTTTTTAATGTTTTCTTCTTTTAATGCAGCAAATTTAATTTTTGCTTCTGCTAAAGTTTGATGCATAAAAATATCAGTATCTAAAGGCGATTTTCTGCCTGGGCTATAATCTGTATAAAAATTAATATAGCTCGAAAATTTGCCAGTCTGTTCTTTATTAGTTTTAATTAACAAGAGTTTTCTAACCGCTTGCCCATTTTTACCGTCTTTGGTATAAACTTCTTTCATCTCAATTGAACTGGGCAATAATGTTGGTGCTACTGTCTCATTCTCGTTTTCATTTAAAAACGGTTTTAATTGGTTCCATCCTGCATGATCTGCATTGGCTAACTTATCTGTTCTTAAATTCTGAAATACTAATGATGCTACAGCAACAGATTGACCGTCTTTAATAAAAGAAAAGCCCTCTTTTTCGGAATACGATAACACCGCCTTAAATATAGGGCCACTGGCATTTTCAGCTTGAATATCTAGGCAAGTACATTGTGCAACCAATTGTGGCTTAATAAAAATAAATGCTGTTTTTATCGAAG
>CAIMAP010000207.1 GCA_903838995.1 uncultured bacterium
GCGGGCGTGGCAGAACAAGAGCAAGTGCCTGCAGTGCATGTTCAAGATCGTACAGTGCTGCCTGTGCTGCTTCGAGCGCTGCATCAAGTTCATCACCAAGAACGCGTACGTTCCTTTCCCCCCTTTCAATCAAGTTTTCTCGGAAGGGTAATCATCATTCACCATCGCATTGATGACGCCGTCGTGCTGAAAGAGTACGGCTGGACAAATCCTAAGAATTATCGCGTGGGACGTACTCGTGGGACGACGACGACGACAACAACAGCAACAGCAACAACGGCAGCAGCAACAACAGCAACAAAACACAACAACAAAAAATAATAATTAATACAAATGAAATATTTAGGAGAACAATTAGCAACCTTTAACAAACAGATGGCATACGCGATGGATAATTACCAATCGCATGGAAAGAAAATAGGACAGTTTAAAAATATTGTTATTTCTGGATTAGGTGGCTCGGGCATTACAGGCAAAATCATCAAGAGTTATTATTTAGATAAAATAGACATTCCGGTAGAAACCGTAAGCGATTACCAATTACCAAAATTTGTAAACGCAGATACCTTAGTTATTTTATGTTCTTATTCGGGTAATACCGAAGAGACTTTAAGCGCATACCACGATGCTAAAGCTAAAGGTGCATATTGCCTTACCGTTTCGGTGGGTGGTAAAATGTCCGACTTAGCTGCAGCCGATGGTTTAATTACTTACCGTGCAGAAGGCGGTTACCAACCGCGCGTTGCATTTGGTTATCCGGTTACTTATTTGTTTTTAATTTTTGCTGAATTATTAGGACAAGATATTCAGTCGGAATTAAAAGAAGTAATTGAGCATGTAAGCAATGTAGAGCAATTTAAAAGCAGCTCATTAGCGGTGCGTAATTTCTTTAAAGCCAATATTAGAAATAAATATGTAATTGTTGCTTCGCCAGATATGGAAGCGGTGGCTATTCGTTTTGCACAACAAGTGCAAGAGAATGCTAAGCTAGAAGCCTTTGTGGTAGTAATACCAGAAGCTAACCACAATGTAATTGAAACTTATTACGAGCAATGGGCAAGTAATTATATTTTCTTGAATTCGGGAGCCAATGCGCGTATCAATTATCGTTTTTCTTTCATCAAAGAATTATTAGAAAAATATAAGAGCCCCGTTTTCGAAATGCCAATGGGTAACAGAAGCATTTCGCATATTGTAGAAATGATATTTTTATTAGATTGGGTATCGATACAAATTGCAGACGAAATTTCGTCGGTGTCTAATCAAATTAAAAACATCATCGATTTAAAAGAATATTTAAGTAGCAAATAATTTTTGCCGAAGCGATTAAAATAAAGCAAGCGAATTAATAGCAAAGCAAATAGAACGCGAACAAGCAAAAGCAAAACAAGTAAATAATGAAGGTAGCTTTAATTACTGGTGTTACAGGACAAGACGGCGCTTATTTAGCAGAGTTTTTGTTGAAAAAAGGATACATGGTGCACGGTGTTAAAAGGAGAAGTTCTTTGTTCAATACCGATCGCATCGATCATTTATACCAAGACCAACACGAGTCGCATGTGAATTTTAAATTGCATTATGGCGACTTGACCGACTCTACTAATTTGATTCGCATTGTGCAAGAAACACAGCCCGACGAAATTTACAATTTAGCGGCCATGAGCCATGTAAAAGTAAGTTTCGATACGCCAGAATATACCGCCAATGCCGATGGTGTGGGTACGCTTCGTTTATTAGAAGCCGTGCGCATTTTAGGCTTAACTAAAAAAACTAAAATATACCAAGCTTCTACTTCCGAGTTATATGGTTTGGTGCAAGCGGTTCCGCAATCAGAAACTACCCCTTTTTATCCGCGTTCACCTTATGCAGTTGCTAAAATGTATGCGTACTGGATTACGGTAAATTACCGCGAAGCTTATGGCATGTATGCCTGCAATGGAATTTTATTTAACCACGAAAGCCCGGTGCGTGGAGAAACTTTTGTAACGCGTAAAATTACCCGTGCGGCTGCAAAAATTGCGATGGGTTTACAAGATAAAATCTATTTAGGTAACCTCGATGCCCGCAGAGATTGGGGCCATGCAAAAGATTATGTAGAGGCCATGTATTTAATTTTGCAACAAGAAAAGCCCGAAGATTTTGTGATTGCAACTGGCGTAACTACTACGGTGCGTGATTTTGTAAAAATGAGTTTTGCAGAACTCGGTATTGAATTAGAATTTTCTGGCAAAGATGCCGCCGAAAGAGGCGTGGTGATTGATGTTGATAAAGATAAAATGTTGTCTTTGGGTTTAAATCCTGATGATATTAAGTTTGGTCAGACGGTGGTTTTGGTAGATGAAAAATATTTCCGTCCTACCGAAGTTGATTTATTAATTGGCGATCCAACAAAGGCAAATACCAAATTAAATTGGAAACCAAAATACGATTTACCAGCCTTGGTAAAGGATATGATGGCAAGCGATTTAAATTTGATGAAGAAAGAGCAATATTTAAAAGCAGGTGGTTTTAAAACCAATAATTATTTTGAATAATTTATAATGAAAATAGCCATCATAGGTTTAGGTTATGTGGGTTTACCATTGGCCATCGAGTTCGGAAAAAAATATCCAGTATTGGGTTTCGATATCGATGCAAGCCGTGTTGCCGAATTAAATAAAGGCGAAGACCGCACACTCGAAGCAGATTTAGCTGGTATGCAAGTAGCCTTGAAAGGCAATGCAAATAGTGGTTTGGCTTTTTCTGCCAATACCGAAGATTTAAAAGCTTGCAACATTTTTATTGTTACTGTTCCAACACCCATAGATCAATTTAAAAAACCAGATTTAAAACCCTTATTAAAAGCCAGCGAAATGCTCGGCAAGGTTTTGAAAAAAGGAGATATTGTAATTTACGAATCTACGGTGTATCCGGGTTGTACCGAAGAAGATTGCGTACCCGTTTTAGCAAAAACCAGTGGCTTAGTTTTCAACCAAGATTTTTTCTGTGGTTATTCGCCAGAGCGCATTAACCCAGGTGATAAAGTCAATACGCTTACCAAAATTAAAAAAGTAACTTCTGGTTCTACACCTGCTATTGCTAAACAAGTAGATGAATTGTATCAAAGCATCATTACTGCGGGCACGCATTTAGCGCCTAGTATTAAAGTAGCCGAAGCCAGCAAAGCCATAGAGAATGCACAACGCGACGTTAACATTTCTTTTGTGAACGAATTGGCTTTGATCTTTGATCGCATGGATATTGATACGCAAGATGTATTAGCCGCGGCAGGAACTAAATGGAATTTCTTAAAATACCAACCCGGTTTAGTCGGTGGACATTGCATTGGCGTTGACCCTTATTACTTAGCACATAAAGCAGAAAGTTTAGGATACCAACCCCAAGTTATTTTATCGGGCCGTAGGGTAAACGATACCATGGGTATGTTTGTGGCTAATAAAGTAGTGAAGTTAATGATTGCAAAAGGCATCACTATTAAAGGTGCTAAAGCTTTGGTGTTGGGTGTTACATTTAAAGAAAATTGCCCTGATATTCGTAATTCAAAAGTAATTGATATTGTACAAGAGTTAAATCAATTTGGATTGCAAGTGGATGTATACGATCCGCATGCCAATGCAGATGCCGTACAAGAAGAATATAAAATCGATTTAATTCAGCAAATCGAAAAAGGCTACGATGCAGTCATATTAGCTGTTTCGCACCAAGAGTTTAAATCGATTAACTACCCAAGTATTTTAAATAACCCAAGTGTATTGTTCGATACCAAAGCATTCATCGACCGCAATTTAGTAGACGGCCGATTATAAAAATAAAATCCATGAATTATTTTGCACATGCATCTGCTATTATTGATGAACCCGCGCACATTGGCGAGGGTACAAAAATTTGGCATTTTTCTCATGTAATGGCGGGCGCGCAAATAGGAAACAATTGCAACATCGGGCAAAATGTTTTTATTGCCAGCAAAGTTCAAATAGGCCATGGCGTAAAAATTCAAAACAATGTTTCGCTTTACGATGGGGTTATTTTAGCCGACGAAGTTTTTATTGGTCCATCGGTGGTGTTTACCAATGTAATTAATCCGCGTGCAGCCATTGTAAGACAAGCGCAATATTTACCAACGCTTATTGGAAAAGGAGCGAGTATTGGCGCCAATGCAACCATTGTTTGTGGCAATGAAATTGGCGCTTATGCTTTTATAGGTGCCGCAGCTGTGATTACCAAGCCTGTGCCTGCTTATGCTTTGGTAGTAGGCAATGCCGCTAAACAAATAGGATGGGTATCGGAATTTGGACATCGTTTACATTTTGATGATGCAGGTAAAGCTATTTGCCCAGAGAGCCAACAGCAATATCAATTGCAACATAATATCGTAAACAGAATTGCTTAAGCAATATCCACTGCAAAAAAATCTTTTATTTTTTGAATGATAAAATCAATTTCTGCATCTGTTAAAGTGCTGTGAATTGGAATTGATAACACTTCTTCGCAAAGTTGTTCGGCAATAGGAAAGCTGCCGGCAGGATGCGCCGCGCTTGCATAAGCTTTTTGTAAATGCATTGGTGTTGCATAATAGATCATGCTATCAATGCCCGCATCCGCTAAATATTTCTTCAGTTCGTTTCGACGCTCGCTAATGCGTAAAGTATATTGATGAAATACATGCGTACTTTTTGTATCTCTAAACGGAATACTAAGCCCTGTAATATTTGTCAGTGCTGCATCGTAGCGCGCAGCAATATCTTGCTTGCGTGTAATAACAGCTGGTAAATACTTGGTTTGTACATTTAATATGGCTGCTTGCAAAGTATCTAAACGAGAATTTACACCAACGCGTTCGTGTACATATTTTTCTTTTTGCCCATGATTGGCAATCATTTTTAATTGCAAAGCTAATTCGGGTTCATTGCAAAATATAGCCCCACCATCTCCAAAGGCACCTAAATTTTTTGTAGGGAAAAAGGAAGTACAACCTATAGTTCCCATGCAACCCGATTGCAACATTTCACCACTGGCAAAAGTATATTGTGCGCCAATGGCTTGCGCCGCATCTTCCATTACAAATAAATTATGCCGAACAGCTAAAGCAATAATCGCTTCCATATTGGCGCATTGTCCAAATAAATGTACTGGTAGCAAAGCCTTTGTTTTAGGGCCGATGGCTGCTTCCACAGCAGCAACATCAATATTAAAAGTATCGGCGCAGACATCCACAAAAACTGGTTTTAATTTTAATAAAGCAATTACTTCTGCGGTTGCGGTATAAGTAAAAGCAGGTAAAATTATTTCATCACCGGCTTGTAAATTTAAAGCCATCATGGCTATTTGTAAAGCATCGGTTCCGTTGCCGCATGTAATCACATGTTGCGCGCCAGTAAATTCGCTTAAAGCCAAATTAAATTCGCCAAGCGCTTTTCCATTAATATAATCTGCGCTATTTAATGTAGCAGCAATAGCTGCATCAAATTCAGTTTGGTGTAGTTTATAAACCGCCGTTAAATCAATAAAATTTATTTTATTTTCCGGCATCGTACATTTTATTAATAGTCGCTACTACTTTGCTTCCTTCTGCTGCGGTGCTGCCTAAATTTTCGCCGCCATTTAATACGCGTACCACATTTTCAATTACTAAATGGTGGTTTTGTGCCGAACCTGTGTAAGCTCCGTAATTATTGCCTGCTGCGGTTTCGGCGAGTGCGGGCATTTGGTAGTTTTTAATACGGCAATGCGCTACTTTATTCATGTATTGCCCGCCAATTTTTACCGAACCATTTTCGGATAAAATAGTCATACTGCTACTTAAATTTTGCTCAAATACAGCGGTCGAAAAATTGACTAAACCCATGCCACCTTTTTCAAATTCAAAACGAATA
>CAIMAP010000208.1 GCA_903838995.1 uncultured bacterium
ACCATATTCATGGTAAACAATGGTTCCAATACCTTCTACTTCATAGCTATTCATTTATTTAGTCGATGGTTGCAATACACTTTAACTCAATGGCAATAGGCGTTGGCAAGCAATTAATTTCGCAGGTTGTTCTGCATGGTAAATTACTTGCAAAATATTCTGCGTAAATTTCATTGTATTTTTTAAAATCCGCTTTCATATTGGTTAAATAAACCGTTACATCTACCAAGTTTTCCCAAGAGGAACCTGCTTCTTCTAAAATTAACTTCACATTGTTAAACACCGATCTACATTGGGTTTCAATGTCGTAAGAAATTATTTCTCCTTGTTCGTTGAGTTCTACTCCAGGTATTTTTTTAGTGCCTTTTTCGCGTGGGCCTACGCCCGATAAAAATAATAAATTTCCAACTCTACGAGCATGTGGATATAAACCAACTGGTTCGGGTGCTTTAGACGAATTAATAATTGATGACATAATATTTAATATTTTATACAAATGTTTTTGGGTTCTGTGAAAAAGCGCAATGCTTCCCAACCCCCTTCTCTACCTACTCCTGAGCTCTTCATACCACCAAATGGTGTGCGCAAATCTCTTAACAACCAACAATTCACCCAAATAATTCCACATTGAATGGCATCTGCCATTTGATGTGCTTTAGTTAAATTTTCAGTCCATATACTACAGGCTAATCCGTACTCGCTCGTATTCGCATAAGCGATTACTTCTTCATCGGTATCAAATGGCATGATTGTTACTACCGGGCCAAATATTTCTTCCATATTGGTACGGCAATTAATGCTTAATCCTTCTATAATAGTAGGTGCTATAAAATAGCCATTTTCGCATCTAACATTGGGCTTTAGCGCATTTCCACCGGCTAAAATAGTACCACCTTCTTGTTTGGCTAATTCAATATAAGATAAGATTTTTTCGAAATGATTTTTAGAAACAATAGCGCCTAAATTGACTTCTTCATTTGGATCTCCAACTGTTAATGCTTTTACTTTTTCAACAAAAGCCAATTTAAATTTTTCATAAATAGGTCTTTCCACTAATATTCTCGAACCACATAAACAAATCTGTCCTTGATTTTCGAAAGAAGATCTTAAAACTGTTTTCAGCATTTTATCAAAATTGCAATCGGCAAAAATAACTGTCGGATTTTTACCGCCTAACTCTAATGATAACTTCTTAAACATAGGCGCAGCAAGGCTTGCAATGCGTTTACCTGTGCTGGTTCCACCTGTAAAAGAAATGGCTTTAATATCTGGATGTAAAGAAATTACATCACCTATTTTCGAACCCAAACCATGTACAATATTTAACACACCCTTTGGTAATCCAGCGGATATACAAACTTCGGATAATAAATAAGCAGTATAAGGTGTAACATCTGTTGGCTTAGCAACCACACAATTACCCGCAACTAATGCAGGTGCAATTTTCCAAGAAAATAAATACAAAGGTAAATTCCAAGGCGCTATACAAGCCACCACTCCTATAGGTCTTCTCGTAGTATAATTAACCCCTAAGCCTTCCATATAGTGAGACTCAGAACTAAAATGTTGGATGCCCGTTGCAAAAAATCTAAAATTATGAACCGCTCTTGGAATATCTACTTGTCTAGCCAACCACTGTGGTTTTCCATTATCTAAAGATTCTGCCATTACAAATTCTTCCATTCTGCTTTCAATACCAGCAGCAATTTTTTCAATAATGGCCGCTCTTTTTTCGTAATGCATATTTGCCCAAGCTGCACTTGCCGCTTTAGCAGCAGCAACAGCCATATCAATATCTTGCGTATCAGAATCTGGAATAAGTGAATAAGCTAAACCGGTTGCTGGTTCAATATTTTCGAGGTAATTTCCGGCATGAGGCGCCATTAATTCACCATTTATATAATTGAGAATTTTCTTCATTTAAAAATATTAAAATGCCATGGTTCTACCACCATCAACGGCAATGCTTTGTCCGTTAATGTATGCGGCTGCAGGGCTTGCTAAAAATGCAGTTAATGCAGCTATTTCTTCTGGGTTACCAAATCTACCCGCTGGAATTTCAGCTAACATCTCCGCTTCTATTTCTTCGATTTGATTGTTCGTTTTTGCTGCTTTAGAATTGATAATATTTTCTAAACGCACTGTTTTAGTAGCACCGGGTAAAACATTGTTTACGGTAATACCATATTTAGCTACTTCAAAACTTAATGTTTTTGCCCAACCTGCAACAGCTGCTCTGGTTGCATTTGAAACGCCTAAACCTTTTAATGGTTGTTTTACTGAAGTAGAAATAATATTGATAATTCTTCCCCAATTATTTTTTTTCATGCTGGGTAAAAATGCTTGAACCAATGCATGATTGCATAATAAATGACTTTGATAAGCGGCCATAAATGAATTAATTTCGGCATCTACTATGGCTCCAGCAGGAGGTCCGCCGGTATTATTAACCAATATATCGATGCTATTTTGCAGCGCATATTCGTTGGCTTTGAATTTTACATGTAAAGAATCCGAAAAATCGGCCACTAAATATTGGTGTTTTTGATTTTTACTTTTATCCAATTCGGCTAAAACAACTTTTAAAGCCTCCTCATTTCTAGCCACTAAAGTTACATTAGCCCCTAATTCGGCTAATTCTATGGCAATTGATTTTCCAATTCCTTGTGTACTTCCACAAACAATTGCGTTTTTATTTAGTAAAGATAGGTCGATCATAAAGACAAATATAAATGTATTGTGGTGGTTTTTAGAATAAAACTAAAAAAGCTATATTTACTGCATTAAACCCATTTTATATCCCTAATTCTAAAAATCATGGCGGTACAAAAACCCTTCAATTTAAAAGCTTGGATTGACAATAATAGACACTTGTTAAAACCACCTGTTGGCAATCAATGTGTTTATAAAGACGCAGAAAATTTTATTGTAATGGTAGTTGGTGGCCCAAATGCTAGAAAAGATTTTCATTATAATGAAAGTGAAGAACTGTATTTACAAATTGAAGGTAATATGGTTTTAAGAATTATTGATGAAGGTAAACAAGTAGACATTCCTATTAACGAAGGGGATATGTTTTTACTGCCGCCTAAAACACCGCACTCGCCTCAAAGACCAGAAAACACAATTGGTTTGGTGATCGAAAAAGTAAGAGAAAATAAAGAAATAGATGGATTTTTATGGTTTTGTGAAAACTGTAACGAAAAATTATATGAAGAATATTTTGAATTAACAGACATTGTAAAACAATTGCCACCTGTGATGGAAAAATTTTATTCTTCAGAAACCAATAGGGTTTGTAATCATTGTGGAACAGTGATGCAAGCGCCTGTTAAAAAATAATACATGTTAAAAATAGATATTCACACCCATATTATTCCAGAGAAAATGCCGAATTGGGCAGAACGCTTTGGTTACGGCGGGTTCATTAGTCTAGATCATCACAAGCCATGTTGTGCAAAAATGATGATTGATGATAAATTTTTCAGAGAAATTCAAAGTAATTGTTGGGATCCCGAAACTAGAATAACGGAATGTAACCACCATCATATTGATGTGCAGGTATTATCTACCATTCCTGTTTTGTTTTCTTATTGGGCAAAAGCAAAAGATGCTTTAGTGCTTTCCGAATTTTTAAACGATCATATTGCAGGCATAGTAGATAAATATCCAAAAAGATTTGTAGGCCTTGCCACCATTCCTTTACAAGATATCGATTTAGCCATTTTAGAATTACAACGATGTGTAAAAACGCAAGGTTTTGCAGGTGTTCAAATTGGTTCGCATGTAAATGATATGAATTTAAACGACCCTCATTTTTTTCCTTTTTATGAAGAAGCAGAAAAATTAGGAGCAGCTATTTTTGTGCATCCATGGGATATGATGGCCAAAGATAATATGGCAAAATATTGGTTGCCTTGGCTGGTTGGAATGCCCGCAGAATCATCATTAGCGATTTGTTCTATGATTTTTGGTGGGGTGTTTGAAAAGTTTCCAAATCTTCGAGTTGCATTTGCGCATGGTGGTGGTTCTTTTCCTGCAACCATTGGTAGAATAGAACATGGCTTTCATGTTAGACCCGATTTAGTAGCCGTAGATAATCCAATTAATCCTCGCAATTATTTATCAAAAATATATTTTGACACCTTAGTACACGATCCATTAATGATGAATTATTTGATGGATTTAGTTGGCCCTAATCAATTAGCATTAGGTACCGATTATCCTTTTCCATTAGGTGAATTAAGCCCTGGAAAATTAATTGATAGCATGCCATATAATGATGAAATGAAAGAAAGATTATTTAATGGGACCGCATTAGCTTGGTTAGGCTTGAAAAAAGAACAATTTTTATAATATGCAACACGAGAATACCTTAGCATACGCGCAAAAACTAGACGCAGCAGATTCATTAAAATCGTTTAGAAATGAGTTTTTATTTCCGCAACACAATGGACAAGATGTTATTTATTTTTGCGGTAATTCTTTAGGCTTACAACCAAAAAGTGTCGAAAAATATGTAACCGAACAACTTCGAAATTGGGCAGATTACGGCGTAGAAGGGCATTTCAAAACCAATACGCCTTGGATGTATTATCAAAAAACTACCCAAGAAAGTTTAGCTAAAATTGTGGGTGCAAAGCCTTCCGAAGTAGTAGCCATGAACCAACTGACCGTTAATTTACATTTATTAATGGTTAGTTTTTACAGACCCACTGCCAAACGATATAAAATTATTATGGAGGGCACTGCTTTTCCATCCGATCAATATGCCATGGAATCGCAAGTATTACACCATGGATTTAAACCCGAAGATGCTATTATAGAATTAGTACCACGTGATGGGGAATACACTTTAAGAAAAGAGGATATTTTAGCTACCATTGCAAAGCATGCAGATTCATTGGCTTTGGTGATGATGGGTGGCGTAAATTATTACTCTGGTCAATTTTTTCCATTAGCAGAAATAACCGAAGCTGCACATGCGGCAGGTGCATTTTGTGGTTTTGATTTAGCGCATACTTGTGGTAATATTCCTTTACAATTACACGATTGGAAAGTAGATTTTGCCGCATGGTGTTCTTATAAATATTTGAATTCGAGCCCAGGTGGAATTGCAGGTATTTATATTCACGAAAAACATGGCAATAACCCCGAAACCCCTCGTTTTGCTGGTTGGTGGGGATATCAAGAAAGCACCCGTTTTCAAATGAAAAAAGGATTTATTCCCGAGCCTGGTGCCGAAGGCTGGCAATTAAGTAATGTGCCTGTTTTACAAATGGCCGCTCACCGTGCCGCACTCGATTTATTTGATCAAGCAGGTATTGAAAATTTAAGAACCAAA
>CAIMAP010000209.1 GCA_903838995.1 uncultured bacterium
AAGATGTGGAATCTTTTAAAAATCACGAATTGTATTTTATAGACAATTACCTCAACAAAATGCTTTTATTGAGCAATGGTTTTACTTATCCGATTACATTGAGTTCGGATTCGGCATCGGTTAAAGATGGGCGATTTAAAATTGTATTTGTACAAAAGGCAACAGGCATTGAAAACAATAACAAAAATGCGAATGCATTTATTTTATATCCAAACCCTGCAGCTAATACTATTCATTTATTATTAGATGCCAAAAACACCAATAACGAAAATGTAAGTTTCGAAATATACAATCAATTAGGAGCCCTGATGCAACAAGGTAAATTAGATTTTACTACTGCAAAAGACCAAACAATTGCCATTGATCAATTAGCGCAAGGCAGCTATTTTATTAAGTTACATGGACAAGCGCAAAACCAAATTATTAAGTTTATTAAATAATTATATCCTAGAAAAAAAAGAAATGAAAATCATAAACAAATATATTATCGCTTTTTTAGCAACTGGATTATTTATAGTTCCAACTTATGCAGAAGTTGCCACAGATGTAACCAAAGATTTAGACATAGCTGCGGGTACAGGAAATGTTGGCCTCATTAATATTTTAATTAATAGCAACCAATCAGATGCAACTGCCGACGATGAATTGCCAGCTATGGATTTTGGAAGTACTTATAACGATACCGAACCCAGCGATGATGGTGGATCGGCAGATTCACCAGGTTTTGGAGATGATATAGGTGATGTGCCTATTGATGGTGGCATTTCTTTATTAGTAGGTGCAGGTTTTGCATATGGCGCCGCTCGTTTACGCAAGAAAAAAGAAGAGGACGAAATCATTTAAGCTAATTATAATCTTTTAAAAAAGGCTCGAAATTTTCCGAGCCTTTTTTGTTTAATGCGCTGTAATTCAAATAACCGGCTATTGATAGTAAAATTGTGGAAAAATACAATTGATTTAAGTCAATAAGCATAGCATATTGGATTGTATTTTCATTAATTTTAGTGCTGTTTTGAGCACAAAATGAAAAGAGCATTTTTAATTATATTATTGGTATTACAGAGCATCATTGTTACTGCTCAAATTCCAACGGGTTATTATAACAATGCCAATAATTTTACGGGTACTGCTTTGCGTCAAGCTTTACACGATATTATCGATAACCATACGGTAAAAAGTTACTCCTCTTTATACACTCATTTTGCTACTACCGATATCAAAAACAATGGTTTAATTTGGGATATTTATTCTGATAATCCGGGGGGAACACCACCCTATACTTATACCACATCGCAAGCTTGTTCTAATACGCCTGGTTACGAAAACGGATGTTTTAATAGAGAACATTCTTGGCCACAAAGTTGGTTTGGTGGCAACCAAAGTTCGCCTATGTATTCCGATTTATTTCATATTTATCCAACAGATTCTTATGTAAATACCCGCAGGAGTAATAACCCATATGGCGAAGTAAGCAACCCAACTTGGACTTCACAAAATGGAAGTAAACTCGGACCTTGTTCTTATCCAGGCTATACAGGCACTGCCTTTGAGCCATTAGACGAATTTAAAGGAGATTTGGCGCGAACTTATTTTTATGTATGTACGCGTTATTATAATGAAGACACCGGTTGGATTACCAATAGCTTAATGTCGGGTGCAAATTTATTACCATGGGCTTTAACTATGATGAAAGATTGGAGTTTACAAGACCCAGTAAGTGCTAAAGAAATTGCAAGAAACAATGCAATTTATGCCATACAAGGAAATCGAAATCCATTTATTGATCATCCAGAATATGCATGTTTAATTTGGTCGGGTGGGGTGTATTGTAATCAAGTGCCAGACATTATTATTAATCCAAGTTTTACTTATACCGATAATATTAATTATACCAGTTATCAAACAGCTAGTAGTTTAACAACTGCCAATACCATAAATGCTGCCGAATTTATTATACAAGATGGGGCAGGTACGAACGATGCCGATGCATTGGCTACAACCCTTACCAATATTAGCTTTTCGACTGGCGGCTCTACAGCCATTAGATCGGCTGCGCTTTTTGATGGGGCAACAAAAATTGCAGAAAGAGCCGTGAATGGTGCAACGAGTATCAGCTTTTCGGGCTTAAGTATTGTTGCGCCAGATAATGGAACTAAAAGTTTTCAATT
>CAIMAP010000210.1 GCA_903838995.1 uncultured bacterium
CGATTCACCGTTCGTTCGGCTACAAATTCATTTAAAAATTTAGCTTTAAAACTTTCGGTATTTTTACTAAACTTTTGACTATCGACTAAAAAAGCAGCGGTAAAAATACCAGCCGAAGAAGTACTATTCATTTCGGAATAGAAACCAGCGAATACCAATTTGCCATTTAATTCATCTATTTCCATATGCAAATCGTTCAAGAATAATTTATCTTGATTGATTGGAAGATTTAATAATGTGGAAGATTTTGGGCTAGCAATACTTAAATTAAAATTACGATTGCGCAGGGTTTTCTTTGCTAAGTCTAAAGATGTTAAAAAATACAAAGCGCTGTCATTGCCTAATTTAAAGTCGTTGAGCAATAATACGCCATCAAAAAATTCGGTCGGATAATTTTGATGCCAAACTAAATTTAAGTCTGATTGAAACACATGTACATCGATGGCCATTTTATCGTTTTCGCCTGCGGGTTGTTTGTACATGGTCGAAAACAGTTTGCCATTTTTACTTTGCTGAATATAATATACCCCACGATTCGATTTTCTATCGAATGCAATAGAAACTAATTTAGTAGGCGCTGCATTCAACTCCCCTTTTTTGATATCTAATTTAATGGCGTATAAATCACTGCTGCTATTTACTTTATTGATGCTAGTATAAAATAAAAATAAACTATCCGATAAAAACTGAATGTCTTGTATGTCGGCACTTGGATCGGGCAATTGCACATTTAAATTCCAAACCAAGGAAAGATTTTTATTCAATAAACTAATGGCAATATTATTATCGCGCAATCGTAATTGATTTTGTTTATTATTAAATGGATAATTGCTTTTAAGGATAAAATACCCTTGCTCATTTTGCCCAATTACTTTCGAATACATGCGCTTGAAAGATTTATCGGTATTGGCAAAGGTTAATTGCTGCGCCATACTGTTGTGTAGCAGGCCTGAAATAATTAAAACCACGAAAAGCAAAAATATTCGCTTCATATGGTAAAAATAAGAGAATAAACTAAACTATAGCGGTTTTTGAGATTAAGTTAAGAAGTTGGGCAACCACCTGCTCTACATTGTCTGGAAAAGTAATTTTAGGCCCATGAGGCGCTTCAAGCCATTTATCGAGTGTAATTTCTGCGGAATCATCGAGCTCATGCACCACGGGTATACCCATTTTATGTAGTGCCTCTGCATTACAAATTTGTTCGTATTGTCCTTTCATTGGAACCGAAAAAACTTTTTTACCTAAAAATAAAGCTTCGGAGGGTGCTTCGAATCCACCGCCAGTAAGCAAGCCTGCACAAGATGCTAAACTATTATTGAAGCTTTCGTTTTGCACTGGGCAAACTTTTATGTTTTCAATTTGATAAGCTTGCTTTAAATTTTTAGCAAAAACTTGCCATTTAATTTGGGGCCATTTACTCAAATAATTGACTAAAAACTCGTGCTGATAAGCAGGCAGGTAAACCGTGTAATGCCCGTCGTTACTGGTTTTTAAACTGCGTATTTCTTTTCGAATAATGGGTGTATTGATAAATTTATCATACGACTCGAAATGAAAAGCAATTTGATAATTACTGGGTGCGTATTGTTGAAATAAAAACTCGGTAAAGTTATCGGCTTGTGTTGGCCTTGGTGTTTTATCAGACAAAAAAGAAGCCTGATGACTGAGCGCAATCACTGGAATATTTTTTCTTTTAGCAGCCCAAGCACTTAAAGGCTCAAAATCGTTGATCACTAAATCGTATTGCGTAATAGGCAAAGTGAATAAATCTTTTAGAAAAGTAATAGGGCTTAAGCTGTTAATGGTATTCCAATAATCGATACCACCATTTTTTCCAAAAATAAAACTAGCTCCTTTTTTTCGATAAGTAATTTGATGTGGCAATGAGACATCTACTTGTGTGCCACTGATTAAAATATCGAGCTCAAAATGCTGTTGCAAATAAGGTATAAAATCACGCGCACGGCTCACATGCCCGTTGCCGGTGCCTTGTATTGCGTACAATATTTTTAATTTTCGAGCCATACTTAAATGTAAGAATTATTCTGCTTTAGCAATCAAAGAATTATACAAAGATCTTACATCTAGTTTGGAAGCTAAATTGATAAAGGATTCTTCATCGTGCAATTCTGCAGATTGATCTTCTTTATACTGATAGATAGTCCAGTTCTTATCGTTATATTCTAGTGCAGTTAAACTCTCTACCCAATCACCAGAATTTAAATAGGTAACGCTCCCCTTTTCGTTGGTATATAACTTTTTTTCGGCTTGGTGAATGTGTCCACAAATTACATAATCAAATTCTTTTTCGATGGCAATTTCGGCTGCGGTATTTTCGAAATCATTGATAAACTTAACCGCGTTTTTTACACTCGCTTTGATCTTTTGCGATAAACTCATTTTTTCTCTCCCCAACTTAGTTAAGAAATAATTAATGAAGGTATTGAGCATAATTAAACTGTCATAACCAATGGCACCAAGCTTTGCAAGCCATTTAGAATATTGCATGGTTACGTCAAAAACATCGCCATGAAAGAACCATGCTTTTTTACCGTCTAATTCTAAGACCAATTTATTTTGTAATTTAAGAGAGCCCATTTCGAAATCGGCAAATTTGCGCAGCATTTCGTCATGGTTACCCGTTAAATAATAAACAGGAATATCGGCACTCACATATTTAAGAAAACGCCTTAATACTTTTGTATGTGATTCTGGAAAATAACTTTTATTGAATTGCCAGATGTCGATAATATCGCCATTAAGAATGATCATTTTAGGATCTATGCTTTTTAAATAGCGAAGCAATTCTTTTGAATTACATCCGTAGGTGCCTAAATGTATATCAGATAATACGACGATTTCTACGGGTCTTTTAGACATATTTAGTCTTGCTCTTCATCTAAAACAATCTCGAAAGGAGCAAAATAAGCAATAACTAAGAAAAGAATACTGATAGATAGTATGATAACTTGCATAACCTTATTTTAATGCAAACTTAAAATACGCATGTCACGCAATCGTTAATTCAATATTAAGAAATTATGCAAGAATGCCGAGCAATTCGGAAAGTTGGGCGATTTCGTAATTACAATCTACTGTGTGGGCTTGTAAATGTGGGTTAAAATATATTTGGTCGATGCCCGCATTTTTGGCCCCTAAAATATCGGCTTCTAAACTATCGCCAATCATGATGGCATCTTTTGCCTCGCAACCGGCAACGGCCAAAGCATGCTGAAACAAAGCGATGTCGGGTTTGTATTTTCCAATTACCTCCGACACAAAAATTTCTTTGAAATAAGGCTTTAAATTCGATTTAGTTAATTTTAATTCAGAAGATTCTTGAAAACCATTGGTAATAATGTGCATTTGGTAATGCGGCTGCAAGGCTTGCAATACTTCGTGCGCGCCAGCAAATAAATTGGTTTTATGTGGGCTTTCTTTTACATAATCATCCTCAAACTGCAAGGGAATGAGCTCCTCGGGCATACCCAATTCTCGAAATGTTTTTTTGAAACGCGTATCGCGCAAAGCTTCTTTAGAAATTTCGCCTAAATGATAAGCCCGCCATAGCGCGTGGTTGTTTTCGGTATATAAATCGATAAAATCATGCACTTCGAATAAACCATGTTGCGCCAATTCATAACGATCAAATAATTCGATTAAAGTTTCTTTGGCATTGGTATCAAAATCCCAGAGGGTATGGTCTAGGTCGAAAAATAAATGTTGGTATTTTTTAGGCATAAATACTAGACAATAATTCTTCGTAAATGTTTTCCCAGCCTTTCCATTCTTGGTAACCGCTCATCGACTCGTTGTGCCAAAGTGTGCAAAAAACTCCTTTTACTGCTTGCACCGATTGTAATAATTGTTTGGCTGCTGCTAAAGATTGTTCGGGTGTATATTTTAAATAAGCATGAAAGGTAGTATCCATTAAACAAAATGGATGCAAGGTTAAAAAAGTAATTTCGTTGGATTGCAAATCAAAAAAAGGAAAGGGTCTGCAAGTGCTTGCCCTAAATCCAATTTGACTGGCATAGCCCATGGTATAATCGTGCAGAATACCAATTTTTATTAAATCATAATAAGTATTGGGTATTTGCATTTTTAAATAATGCTGACGCGAACTATTGATATTTTTTTGAATCACTTGCGATAAATTAAATCGCTCCGACTGCATGATTTCGGGATTTTGATTGGATTGGTAAGATGGGTGAATGCCAATGTCTGCAGTATGCGAGAGCCTTTTAATGCGTTGCAGAAAATCAGCTTGGGTAATTTCTAAATTAATATCTTGCTTGGTATTTTTTTCGGCAAACAAAATAAAATAAATGGCTTTCCAATTTATATTACGATGAATTTTTTCTAATCGATAGTATTGATCAAATGGGTCGTCGATTTTTAAATTACGAACTGCCATTTTATTTTTAACATCTTTAAAATCGGCTTTTAATAAACTACCCAAAATAGATTTGATGTATCGACTATTACTTTTTCCTTTGGTTCTAAATACTTGATCGATGTCGATGGTACAGGCTACCTGAAAATGATTTTCTCTAAAGACCAGTGTTGGAAATACTTTTTTTAATGCTGCTGCAAAAGCTAAAGCCCATTCGTCTATTAATGGTTGTTGTAAAAATCCGGCGCGATAAGCCAAAGAATTTTCGGCTGCAAAACGCCCATGCGCATCGGCTTGATTAGGTAAATATTCTTCGTAACGACTCAATAAATAAAATGCAGCTGCAAAAATATCGAAATGCCAATCGCTGTTATTGCTTGGAAAAAAGTAAGGCAAAGCCTGGTCGTTTTTTACTTCAATATCGAGCGTTCGAATCTCGGTTTCGGAAAGCAAGCCATGCGGCTTGATATAAAATTCTGTGAATTGGCTGCGTTGATCGCTGTAATTCAACAACTGATCTTGACTTGGGTCGAAATCGGACAAATGGCTAATATGCTTAAAATCAATACCCAATACCGTTTCGAGCAAGAATTTCGAAATGTAGGCAAAGCGCGCACTGGGTATGTTAGAATA
>CAIMAP010000211.1 GCA_903838995.1 uncultured bacterium
AAGCTTTCCATCCAGATAAAACCATGACCGCTAAAACAATTGCTGGAATAATTGTCCAGTATAATTCCAACTTATCGTTGTGTGGATAAAAGAACGCAGTGCTTTTTTCTTTTCCCTTGTATTTGAAAGAGAAATAAAACAATAAAATATGGGTGATGATAAATACAATTCCTGTAATGATTGTGGTGATGTTAAACAGATTGTCTGTGATTACACCGTGCTCCGAAGCTGATTCTGGCAATCCCATTCTGCCAAGCGTAGTGAATTGGTCGTACACATAAGCTAAGAATAAAACCAAGAAAACAATAAAGAAAATACCATTTACTTTATTGTAAGTGTTTTTGATTTTCTTGCCGTTTAATTCTTGTGTTAATTCTAAGACCTTTAAAGTTTTATTGATTACCGCGAAAGCAAAAACTGCAGCGATTAATAATAAAACATAAAACCAAAAAGTAATTCCAAGTTCTTGACTTGCAACATCAGTTGCTGCAGGCATGGTAGCTTGTGCAAAAGATATTGTTGAGGAAATCATCAATAAAACTAATAGCAAGATTGCTTTTGTTGATGATTTTAATTGCTGAGCTATAGACATATTCATACGATTGATATTCAATTTGAATCGTTAATAAATTAAATTTCGTGATGTAAACTTTCGTTTAAGAAAGGATGATTTTTTGGTACTAAAGGTTCTTTGCTTAATGAATTTAACATCAAATAAGCAAATGTGCCGATAAAGCCAACGGTTGTGCCAATTTCAATAATACCGAAACCACTTTTCTCTCCCATTGTTCCTGGCATAATCATCATATAATAATCTAACCAGTGACCACATAAAATTAAAATGGTGACAATTTTCATCATTTTGAAATTTCTTTTTGAATCGCGAGACATTAAAATTAAAACGGGCGCAACGAAATTAATGGCAATATTTAAACAGAACCAAATAAAGTAATGATCGGACCATCTCTCTTGGAAGTAAACAGACTCTTCTGGAAGATTCGCATAGTAAATCAATAAAAATTGAGAGAACCAAACATAGGTCCAGAAAATTGAAAATGCGAAAATAAATTTTCCTAAATCGTGCATGTGACTTTCGTTCACCCATCCGAAATATCCTTTTTCTTTCAATAATATAATTGTTAAAGCCATAGTAGCTAAACCGCAAACCCAAAGTGCTGCAAAGTTGTACCATGCAAACATAGTCGAGAACCATTTTGCTTCTAAGGACATAATAACATCAAATGCAAAAATGGCAGAAGTAAAACCGAATACCACTAAAAATATAGCAGAAATTTTTATGCTCTTATTATAGTTTAATAAACCGCCTACTAAATCTTCGTTTAAAGTATACTTTCTTAGTACACGCATGAATAAAGACCACACTAATAAAAAGCCAACAATACGAATCATAAAGAAAGGCGTATTTAAATACCCTGATTTACCTTTAATTAATTCCGAAAACTCTGGACTATTATGATCTGTTAAAGCTGGATTTGCCCAGTTTTGATATAAATGACCTGTTGCTAAACCAGCGCCAACTACTGCGACTAAAATTAACCCAGCCCAAGGCAACACGGTACTAAATGCAGAAGGAACTCTAATTAAAGAGGTAGACCAACCTGCATTAGCAACAAATTGCACAGCAATAAAAAACAAACCAGCCACACAAATGCCAGTCATGTAATAGCTATTCAACAAAAGATTTGCGAAGGTACGGTCTGCATTACCAGACATTAAACCAAATGCAACTGTTGCAACACCTAATAAAATCATGATGATCGACCAGCGTTTTGCGCTAGAAGAAAATTCATATTTCTGAGTTAAATCGAAATTTGCCATCAGTATATATTATTGTAATTTTTGTAACTCGTGAACGTATAAAACAATTTTCCATCTTTCTGCTGGACTTATTTGTGAAGCATGCGCACCCATTAAGTTCACTCCGTAAGTGATGGTATGGAATATTTTTCCATCGGTTAAATCTTTCATAGCACCACCTCTAGAAGAAATACCTGTAGCATATGCTGGTGGTGGTGGAAATTTACCTGCTAACACAATTGCGCCATCTGCTTTGCCTTGCATGCCATGACATTGTGTACAGAAATTGGTAAATAAAATTTTGCCTTCTGTTAATGCAGCTGTATCATTTGCAAATGGGTTCACCAATTCTTTAGAAGCGGCTTCGTAACCTGCTAAATTATTCTCGTAATGAAACTTACTCCAACCCATTGGAATTGTTCCATCTACTGGGTTTTGTGCTGTTTTGCCATCTTTAAAACTTGCATTGGGTTGGTCTGGATTAGGTGCCAATGCACGATACATATTCGGGGCATATTCATATCCAGGGTTTCTCTTACTGTGATAGCAAGAACTTAAAGAACCAATGGTCACAAAAGTGCCAACAGCGACTATAAAAATCTTGAAACTATTCTTCATCATAGCTAATGTATTTTCTTTCATTGTGTTTGATTTCAATTGCACCGGCTTCTTTTAAAACGGCATCAACTGAATTAATATCATTTAAACTTGCGTCAATTGCAATTACAAATCTGTCATTTGTTGCTCTTAAATCCATTACTCTTGGTGCTCTACCTGGGAATAAGTGATTTACATAAAAGAAGGTGAATACCATTCCATATGCTGCAAATAAAACAGTTAATTCAAACATGACAGGAATAAAATCTGGAAATGCAAATGCTGGTTTACCACCAATATTCATAGGCCAATCTATTACCAACATATAATATACCATTGTAAAAGCGGTAATGGTTCCTAAAAGACCGAAACAAAAAGCGGCAATTGGCAGCCTTGATCTTTTCACGCCTAATTTATTTTCAATTCCGTGAATTGGGAATGGAGTGAAAACATCTTCAATAGCTATATTACTTTTTTGTAATTGATCTATTCCCGACATCATCACATCTGGATCGTCAAAATGTCCTAAAATATATTTTACTTTACTCATCTCTTTTACCTCGTTAATTTAGTTTTTAGCATTTTCTACTTCAATACTTCCATTGTAACCTTCTGGAAGTGCTGCGTGTCCATGTTCAATTAATTTAAGTTTAGATTGTTCCGAAGAACCTTTCAATAATAATTTTACCTCCGCCATTGCAATTGCAGGTAATACCCTCAAGAACAATAAAAATAAAGTGAAGAATAATCCTAATGAACCAATAAAGATGGAAACGTCAACCCAAGTTGGATAGAACATGGCCCAACTTGATGGTAAATAATCTCTGTGTAATGAGGTAACAATAATTACGAAACGCTCGAACCACATACCAATATTTACGAAAATAGAAAGTATCCACGTTGCGGTTATGCTTGTTCTAATTTTTTTGAACCAGAAAAGTTGTGGTGAAATTACGTTACAAGTAATCATTGACCAATACGCCCACCAGTATGGACCAGTTGCGCGGTTAATGAACGCATATTGTTCGTATTCTACACCAGAATACCATGCAATAAAAAACTCTGTTCCATAAGCCACACCAACAATTGAACCGGTTAGAATAATAATTTTATTCATCGATTCGATGTGCGCCATGGTGATGTAATTTTCAAAACCTAACACTTTTCTGGCAATTATCAATAATGTTAATACCATTGCGAAGCCTGAGAAAATTGCACCTGCCACAAA
>CAIMAP010000212.1 GCA_903838995.1 uncultured bacterium
GTCGGCAGTAACACCAACAGCCGCACCAACTCTAAGGCGTCCTTGCTCATCTTTACATGCTTGAGGGAAGTTTTTAAACTTCTGAATATCTTTATAAGTAATCAAACCCGTTAATTTGCCTTTTTTATCAACTACAGGCAATTTTTCGATTTTATGTTTTTGCAAAATCAATTCTGCTTTTTTGAGGTCTGTGCCAGCTGGCGCAGTAATTAAATTAGCAGTGGTCATCACTGTTTTCACTTTTAATTTTAAATCTTTTTGAAAACGGATGTCTCTATTGGTTAGAATACCCAATAATTGTTGATTTTTATCGATAATTGGAATGCCTCCAATTTTAAATTCTTTCATTAAAGCAAATGCTTCTGCTAAAGTAGCCTCCGGATGCAAAGTAACCGGGTCTTGAATCATGCCGCTTTCAGAACGTTTTACTTTGCGTACTTCTTCTGCTTGACGCGCAATGGTCATGTTTTTATGTAACATGCCGATGCCTCCATTTTGAGCAATGGCAATGGCTAATTCGGACTCCGTAACGGTATCCATAGCTGCCGATACAATGGGCACATTTAACTTAATTTTTTTTGTTAAATAAGTGGAAGTGTTTACTTCTCTGGGTAAAACCTCAGAGTAAGCGGGAATTAACAATACATCATCGTAGGTTAAACCTTCAGAAACGAATTTGTTTGGATCGAGATTCATAGCAATTAATTATGGGTTATTAATTGCAGGACAAAAGTATAAAAATTATTGAATAATGAAGAAATTATCCAATTAATCTATCAAAGCAACTGTTCCACTTTTTCTAATAACCGCTCCCAATGCATCTGTAGACTCAATTACATATACATAGGCACCCGTAGTGCAAACATCATGCGAATCCTTGTCTTTGCCATCCCATCCAAGCACTTCGTCGGTTGTTTCGAAGACCAATTTACCCCATCTATTAAATACTTTAAGGCTAAATTTATTGTTATTAGTGGTCAAAACCCTTGGACGGAAAATAGGTGTTAAACCATTAGGCGTAAATACTTCTGGTGCAATTATTTTAATTTCTTTATAAACATATGCCCGATTAGAAAGCGATACAGACTGCACATTAAACGGATCGTTTACATCTTCCGTTGTTTTCAAGTAGTAATAAGTTGCGTTGTCTATGCCTGGAGGCGATAAATCTATATCGGTAAAGGATAATGTTGGTAGTTGAACGGTTGCAATCAAATCTTTAATATCTATTCCTGCACTGTCTTTTTTCACTCTATATAATTCAAAGAATCCGGTACCAGCAGCCCAACCTTCAAAATTATTCCAAGATATTTTATTGGTGGTAGGATTAATATATTCTGCTTTTAATCGCACTACCCTAACCACATTACTGGTATCGATGGTATCTGGACAAGCGGTTGTAGTAACAATTTTGAAATAATAAGCGAAGCGTTCCGTAAATAAATTATCGATTGGTTTTACATTGAAACGCGTGTAAGTTTGCGAATCGATGCGTGCTACCTCTCTAAAGTTAATACTGTCTTCCGACATTAAAATCGAATAGGTTAAACGACAGCTAGAAGTATCTGTCATCCAATATAATGTTACGGTTCTGTTGTTTGCAGCAGTTGTTGCATTGTATAAATACACATAAGATGGTGCTACAGAAAATGTGCCAGTGAAACTTTTTTCGTTTGAAGTAGAAGAAGCACCAATGTTCATCACATCGTTACTACGCGCAATTACTTTATAACGATAATTGATACCCGTCATTAAACCACTGCGTTTATAAGAATTCTTATTATTCAACTCAACTTTTAGTTTTTTAAAGGGGCCATTATTTTGACTTTCATAAATTTCGTAGCTTTCTTGTGCTACCAAAGAATTGAAAAATCCATTGTGATTATCCGAATAGGCATTCCATTTTAAATAAACGGTACCATTACATTGGTCTAACATTTGAGTTAAACATACTGTTTGATGAGGTTTTACCGCTGATGTATCGAATCCTGATTGAGCAATTGGATTCACATCTTTATCAAATGCAGTTACCCAGAATCGTAAAGATTTTTCGCTAGGTAAATCTATTTGTCCGAAATTGTCTTCGTAAACTAATTTATTAGTATTTCTTCCATTGATAGTGATAGGCGCATCAAATATCATTTGCCCTAAATTATTTTGGTATATTCTGTAAACATAATAACCATCTACTGTGGTATTTGGAGAAACTTGCCAATTAATACTCACCTGACGGTCGTTTAAAACGGTTACAGAATCTATAGATACCGTTGGAATTTGTGCAAATGCTGTAGGAGCCCAAAAAATCCCTAAAATAAATAGTTGCTTAAGAAATTTCATCTTTCAAATATATTATTTTTTTCCTACAACTACCTCGGTTAAAGTACCCGAATCGAAATATTTGTTCGCTAAATCCATAATTCGCTGAGAATTAATGGTTTTAACCCTCGTAAAGTAAGTAGTATAATAGCTATAATCTAGCCCATAAGGGTAAATTCCTTTGTATTTATCGGCATAACTGAACACATTTTCGATGCTGCCCAAATAAGAACCTAATAGGTAATTTTTAACCAAATCAAGTTCAGACTCGGGTACCAATGTTGTTTTTAATTTTTCGATTTCGAAATAAATCTCATGTATTGCCGCTGCACAAACATCTGCACCAACTTCGGTAGCTATATAAAAAAAGCCAGTATCTAAAGTAGATGCAATGCCCGCGCCAATTCCGTAAGTATATCCTTTATCTTCTCTAATGTTTGCCATTAGTCTCGAACCAAAATAACCTCCCAAAATTGTACTTAAAACTATTAAGTCTATGTAATCTGGATCTGTTTTATTGCCAATTAATTTACCAATTCTAATAGCAGATTGTAAGGCATCAGGCTTTTCAATCAGTATTTTTTGAGCGGGTGCAGGTTTTATCAAGTCTAATGCTGGCAATGCTTTGCTCGATAATGGAATGGTAGAAACTAATTCATCTATAATTTTTATTTCTTTTTCGGTGATTAAACCCGCCGCAATAATTTTACAATTTGCAAACGAATAAAATTCTTTAAAAAATTGGGTTAATTGCGCTTGTGTTAATTGATCGCAAGCTGCTGCAGTTAGCATTTTACCATATGGATGAGCACCTCCAAATAAAAGATGATTAAAGTTTCGCTTGGCTAAAAAATCATTCTTTTCTAAATTGATGGCTAATCTTTGTTTGGTATTTTCTACATATGTTTTGATTTCTGATTCAGGAAATACAGAATGTGTTAGAATATCTAAAACAAGCGTTAGGGTTTCTTTTAGATATTTATTGAGTGTATATAGGGTGATGCTGGCTTTGTCGAAAGTAACATCTTGCTGAAAATAGGCACCATAAAAATCAATTTGCTCCATTAGTTCTACAGAGCTATAATTTGTTGTACCAGCATTCAATAAAAAATTACAAGCGTTCGCAATCAGGGGTTGATTTTCTCTATTCGTTCCAGCATCAAAAATAAATTCGATTCGAATTAAATCTTCAGTTCCTGCATTAATATAATTCAACTTCATACCATTCGTTAAGGGGTATTCTTTCGCAGGAATGACAGGTATATTTTTGAGCTCAAATGCTTCAGGAGCAATAGTTCTATCTATTTTCATTAATTTTTTTGACTATGGTAATATAAGGTAGCACAATTTTCTTTTTGAAATATTTGATTCGCATAAGACTGAATCGCATCAACTGTTATTTTTTGATATTGTTCGAGTTCGTTGTTAATCAAATTAGCATCACCTATTAATTCATAATAAGCTAAATTCATTGCTTTATTTAACAAACTCATTTCGCCAAACACAAAAGATGATTCTAGTTTATTGATATTTTTTTGCAATTCTCTTACTGGAACTTTTTCGTTTTTTAATTCATCTAAAGCAATCCAAATGCTCTCATCTGCTTGCTCCATGGTAATTTCAGGCATTAACTTCCCTTCTACTATTAACAAGCCAGGTTCAATATCGCCAGAAATGTAAGCATTGATGTCGCTAAAAATTCTTTTATTCTTCACTAAACTTTGATACAATCGAGATGATTCTCCACGAGATAAAATATCTGAAATTAAATCGGCGGTATTGTATTTTCCGCTCAATCTACCATCAATGTGAAAGGCTTTGTAAATAGCATCTGTAGGAACTTTGGCAAAAACTTTCTGAGATCTTTCTGCTATTTGCTTTGGTTCTTCGGGAAGGTTTCTTTGGTATTTTTCACCTGCTGGAATTGGGCTAAACCATTTTTCGCATAATGCTTTAACTTCGGCTAGAGATACTGCTCCAGCTACTACTAATATTGCATTTGAAGGGTTATAATGTTTGGCGAAAAATGCTTTTACATCTGCTATTTTGGCATTTTCGATGTGTGCAATTTCTTTACCAATTGTGGCCCATTGGTATGGATGCACTTGATATGCCAATGGTTTTAATTTCAACCATACATCGCCATAAGGTTGATTCAAATACCTTTGCTTAAATTCTTCAATAACTACATTTCGTTGTACTTCGAGGCTTTTCTCCGAAAATGCTAAACTCAACATTCGATCAGATTCTAACCAAAATGCTGTTTCAATATTTACAGCCGGCACTTGTATATAATAATTGGTAAAATCATTATTGGTAAATGCATTATTCTCGCCACCTACCCTTTGCAAAGGCTCATCATACGAAGGAATATTGACAGATCCTCCAAACATAAGGTGTTCAAATAAATGCGCAAAACCTGTCTGATTTGGGTTCTCATCTTTAGCCCCCACATCATATATTATATTCAAAACCGCCATTGGGCTGGTATGATCTTCCTGCACTATTACCCTTAAACCATTAGGTAATACAAACTTTTCGAATGGTATCATTAATTATATTGTTCTATTGCGCTTACAAATGTTGCTATACTATTTCCTTTATAATCTATGGTTATAAATTAACCAACCCTGTTTATTTAACAATAACATGGGCATTTATAGCTTATATCCTTATAAAACCAAGTTTTAAGCTAGTTAATTTCCCATTTCAAAAGCCTTATAAAAATAAAAGCAAGTCCAAAAAATCTTTTTCTTAAAAATGGGGTTATAAGGGTATTCAAATATAATTTTTTTATCCAATTAATTCCTTTTTACGAATGCCTATATTTGCACCTAATGAATACTAGCGAACTATTTAAAAAAGCCCTTAATTTTGAATTCCTAACTATCGAAGAAGGAGTTCATTTATATCACCATGCAAGCACGCCAGATCTTATGTTTGTGGCTAACGAACTTCGAAAAATTAAGAAAAATAACCAACAAGAAGTTACTTGGATTATAGACCGAAACCTCAATACCACCAATGTTTGTATAGCCAATTGTAAATTCTGTAATTTCTTTAGAAGGCCTGGCCACGAAGAAAGTTACATCACCACAATTGAAGAATATAAAGAGAAAATCGAAGAAACCATTCGCTATGGTGGCGAACAACTTTTACTGCAAGGAGGTCATCATCCCGATTTAGGATTAGCTTATTATGTTGATTTATTTCAATCTTTGAAAAACCTATACCCTAATTTAAAACTACATTCCTTAGGTCCGCCAGAAATTGCTCACATTGCCAAACTAGAACAATTGAGCCATACCGAAGTACTGACTGCTCTAAAAGCAGCGGGACTCGATTCATTACCCGGTGCCGGAGCCGAGATTTTAAATGACCGCGTAAGAAGGTTAATTTCTAAAGGAAAATGTACCGGCAGAGAATGGCTAGATGTAATGCGTGCAGCGCATCAGCTCGATATTACCACTTCTGCTACCATGATGTTTGGTCATGTAGAGACCATATACGAAAGATTTGAGCATTTAGCTTGGATTAGA
>CAIMAP010000213.1 GCA_903838995.1 uncultured bacterium
CATTCGTTTAAAAACAGACTTTGCAGGCTATATTGGTAAGAACTTTGAAATAGATTCTTTAGCATTTTTAAATATGCTAGATAGTATAGATTTGGTTAGACAATATGGATTTGACGAAGAAACTATTTTCTGCATGTTTATTCCAAATACCTACGAATTATATTGGAATACTTCTAAAGAAAAATTCTTTGAAAGAATGCAAAAAGAATATGTGAAATTTTGGAATACCGAAAGATTAGCTCAAGCTAAAGCAATTGGACTAAGCCCAGTGCAAGTAAGTATCCTAGCCTCTATTGTCGATCAAGAAGCCCTCCTCAACAGAGAGATGGTTAGAATTGCTGGAGTATACATGAATCGCTTAAATAGAGGAATAAAATTAGAAGCCGATCCAACCGTTATTTTTGCCAATGGCGATTTTACTGTGAAAAGAGTTTTATATAAATTATTGCAAAAAGACTCACCATATAATACTTACAAATATAGTGGATTGCCTCCAGGACCTATCTGTATGCCTTCTGTAGCGGCCATAGATGCCGTATTGAATTTCGAAAAACATAACTATATTTATTTTTGTGCAAAAGAAGATTTTTCGGGATTACATAATTTTGCAAGCAATGTAACCGAACACCAAATGAATGCCAGAAAATTTCAACAAGCCTTAAACAATAGGGGAATAAAAAAATAGATGTATACTTTTGAAACTAAACTAAGGGTAAGATATGCCGAAACAGACCAAATGGGTTATGTTTATTATGGTAACTATGCCTCGTATTTTGAAGTAGCTAGGGTTGATATGCTCCGAAGCATTGAGCTTAGTTATAAAGCCATGGAAGAATCTGGTATTATGATGCCGGTTTTAGAAATGAAAAGCAAATATATTAAACCTGCCTACTATGATGATTTATTAACTGTAAAAGTAATTATTAAGGAGATACCGCAAACACGCATTTTATTTAATTACGAAATTACCAACGAGGCAGGCGTATTAATTCACTTAGGAGAAACTACTTTAGTATTTGTAAATATGGAAAGTATGCGACCATGTAATTGCCCCGAAATTTTACTATCTAAAATTATAGCAAACTTTAAAAACTAAAAATGAACTGGATATACCGATTTCTACTTCGTTTTAATTGGTTTCAACAATTAGTTGAATGGAGTCAAAGGATTATTCCTATTGGCTTTGACGGCTTACCGCTTTTTACTGTTTTGCAATTTTTTTTCAAAGAAATACGCAAAGAACAATTAAATGCAAAATCATCTTCTTTAGCCTATAGTTTTTTATTAGCCATATTTCCGGCTACTATATTTTTATTCACCCTTATCCCCTACATACCTGTAAAGAACTTTAAAGGAGAACTTTTTAGTATTCTCGTACAAGTATTACCTAAAGATGCATTCCTTGCCATTCAATCTACCATTACCGATATTATAGAAAATCAAAACGGCAGTTTATTGTCTTTTGGATTTCTAACTGCTTTGTTTTTTTCGACCAATGGCGTGATGGCCTTGATGCGTAATTTTAACAAAGCCTCGTTAATTTTAGAAACACGAAAGCCTTGGAAACAAAGGCTGGTAGCTACTTATTTAACAATGGGTTTATCCTTATTATTGGTAGCTGGCGTTGCACTAATTATTACTGGCGAAAGTATATTAAGAAAATTAAAATTAATGGGAATTATTAAAGGACCATTAGCGTATTATGCCATCTTAGGTACCAATTGGATAACCATCATTACCTTGTTTTTCTGTGTGATATCTTCTTTATATTATTTTGGACCTGCAACAGCTAAAAAATTTAAATTTGTTTCGGCTGGTTCAACTTTGGCTACCATACTTTCTATTATTACCTCATTAGGCTTTGCCTATTATGTAAACAATTTTAGTAGCTATAATAAACTATACGGATCTATTGGAACCCTTATTGTCATTATGATTTGGCTCTATTTAAATTCCATGATTTTACTCATCGGATTTGAATTAAATGCCAGTATTAATATTATCAAAAGAAATTTGCCAGCACCTAAAAAAGGCAATAGACTTAAAACAGAAATAAATAATTAACTGTTTTCTATTTGGTATCCCATTCTAATGTGGTACATACTCATCAACATTTCTTTAAACAATTGCTTGATGATATAAATTTCTTTAAAAGAAATATCGCTATTAATAAATTGTTGTTGATTGATTTTATAATCTATAATTCTTTCTACCAATTCGCTAATGGTTTGCTCAGAGGGTTCTTTTAAGCTCCTAGAAGCCGCCTCTACACTGTCGGCAAGCATTAGCACCGCTTGTTCTTTTGCAAAAGGAATAGGCCCTGGATAACGAAAAACATTTTCGTTGATTGATTTTTCGGGATAGTTTTTTAAGAAAGATTGATAAAAATAATCAACCCTAGTATTGCCATGGTGTGTACGAATAAAATCAATAATCTCGGATGGGAGTCTGTTTTTTGTGGCTATTTCTATGCCTGCATAAACATGTCGAATAATAATTTTAGCACTTACTTCGTATGCCAAGTCATCGTGTGGATTAATACCGCGCTGTTGATTCTCAATAAAAAATTCGGGCGTTTCCATTTTTCCAATATCATGATAAAGTGCTCCAGCCCTTACTAATAAGGCATTCCCGCCAATCTTAAAAATAGCGGCTTCGGCTAAATTAGCCACTTGTAAAGAATGCTGAAAAGTGCCAGGTGCTTTATAAGACAACTCTCTCAATAATTTATTATTGATATTGGTATACTCCATTAAGGTTACCTCTGTGGTAATTCCAAATAATTTTTCAAAGGCATAAATTACAGGATATGCCACTAAAGACAAAATCACACTCACCAAAAACCATAATAAATGATCCCAATTAATTGGAATAAATGAACCTTCATGAATAATGGAAATGCCTATGTAGCCTATCACATAGGTTGCGTATATTAAAATTGCAGAAATTAAAAACTGAGAACGTCTAAGTAAATTTTTAATACTATTAATGGCTACCATTCCGGCAGTTAATTGCAAGAAAATAAATTCATAGCCATTAGGCACAAAAAAACCTGCTAAAACAACTACTAATAAATGAATGTACAATGCCAATCGGGTATCAAATATCACCCTAATAATAATGGGCACAATACAATATGGAATGAAATATAAAGTAGGCAAATTTAACCTCAATGCCCAGGATAGCACCAATAACATGCCGGTTACAATACTGAGAATTAAAAACATCTTACGCAGATCGGCATAAATATCTTTTCTAAACATAGATAAGAATACCATCAATAAGGTGATGATTAAAGACACGAGTAGTGTTTGACCTAATACCACTAAATATTTATTACCTAACACCCCTAATCGCCTATCATATTCATTTTTCAAAGATTCGAGCACCTTAAATTTTGCTTCGTCGACCATGGTGCCATTTTCAATAATTAAATCGCCTTGGCCAACCATCCCTTCGTAGGTACTAATATTAATTAGGGCATCATTATTTATTTTAATACTTAATGTTTCGTCATAAATTATATTTTCAGATAAAGCATTTTGTAAAGCAGAAAATATAATCGCTGTATCTGCAGATTTAATTTCGCTTAATTGTGAATGTAAAACTTGATAGGCATTGGCTATGGTATAATGCGAGCTGGGTTCAGAAAGGCTTGCCTGATTACCTTTCAATAAATAAAATTCATCCGCATTATTTTTTTTAATAATGGCATGCTCATTAGCCATTA
>CAIMAP010000214.1 GCA_903838995.1 uncultured bacterium
GAACTCGCTTTAATGAAACAAAAAGTAAAAGCGCCAATCGATTTAACTTTTAAAGAAGCGATCAATAAATCAATGGTTAATTAATTACCTGACTAAAGAAATAGTTCCTTTATCGACGAAGCCATCGCCCTCAATAATATATACATAGGCGCCTATAGGGCATGCTTGGCCTTTGTATTTTCCATCCCAAACAAGTTTGCCTTGGTTCTCTAAACTATTGTAAATGGTTTCGCCCCATCTATTAAAAATGCGCATGCTTTTAATGGCACAAGGATGAGTCTCTCCAATAATTTCAAATACATCGTTTATTTGGTCATCGTCTGGCGAAAAAACTTCAGGAATTCGACGCATATCTTTATCTACAAAAGGAATGCTAATTACTAAGGAATCTTCTGCTCTGCAAGGTGCTTGCGGGTTGGTAATTAATTTAACAGTAAAAATTCCTTGTTTTTGATATTGATGATTTTGCTGGCTGTTGTTACTCGTAAATCCATCTCCAAAATCCCAAACAAATAGGCTATTGCTTAAATTTTCAATAGCCGAAACCTGTATGGTTCTTGCACAAGAATCAAAGCTATAATTAAAAGCGGCACTTGCCGAATCTACTACAAAAACACTTACGCTATCTGTGCTCATACAACTACCATTAGAAGCTTGTAATAAAAATAGGGTGGTGCTTGCAGGGTTTGCTAATGGATTAGCTATTTCGGGGCTGTCTACTAGAAAAGTAGGATACCAATTATAAGTTCCGTAATCCGAACCGCTTGCGTGTAACCGAACTTTTTGACGACTACAAATTATTTGATCAATTCCTGCATATGCAATTGGAATCGTATCTACTTTTACAGTTACATGATATTCCTTTTCACAAATGCCATTCGTAATAGTTAAGGTATATATCGTGGTAGTATCCGGATTAGCTATTGGATTGGCGATGGTATCACTCGACAAGCCTGCACTGGGTACCCATCGATATTTTTTGCCACCCGAAGCCAAAAGGGATACATTACCATTTACACAAATCGAATTTAAGGTGTCTTTGATTAAAAGTTCTGGCGCAAAAACTTTAAAAGTTTTTTGAGAACAAAAAGTTTCATTGTCAATTTTAACAGTAATAATACTCGAATCCATTACATCAAATACTGGGTTTGCTACCGAATTATTTGGGCTAAAAGAACCTACATTGGAAGACCAAAAATATTTAGCATTTGGGAAAGCACTAGAAGCAAATAGTTGTAATTGATCACCGATACATACCGTGGTATCTGAGTTTGTGGTAATTGGGTAAAATTTGAGCTTAATGGAATCTTTGATAGTTAATCCCGTACATTTTTCAATGCTATAAACATAATGGTAGCTGGTATCTCCATTTTTAACATTGAAAGAATTTCCATACTGTAAAAATACTTTGTTTTGATTATACCATTTAATGGAATCGAGTTGGTCGTATTGAACTACTGCAATGGTTGTGGAGCTGTCGTTACAAGCCAATTGCGTTTTTAATTTAACAATCGGTTTATAATCCGAAATGCCTAATTCTGCTTTCGCTGTATCGCAAATAACTGGGTCTACAATTTTTAATCTAACCGATTCTGTAGCTTCGTTTAAAAAATCTGTTATTGGTTTAATCTTCACAAAAGCACTACTTGCACCCGCCGGAATGTCCAACCCATTGGCTGGTATTGCTATGTAATCGATTCCGTTTATTGCCGTTCCTTCAAAAATATAATTGACAGTTATTGCTTGCGATTTATTTGGATTAATCCGCGTAATGATAAAGCCCGAACTATCACATTCTGAAATTAATAGTTTTTGTTCATAGGTAGTAACTGCTCTTGGGTCTAAACTTTGAAAACTTTGGGCTTCAATAAAAATACCTGAATCAAAAATAAAATCTTTAACATCTGCAATTGCAAATTTTAAGGTATAATTTTCACAAGGCTGCACATTAGCAGTAATTTCAATTACTTTGGTGAAGGCGTCAAACTGTACACTGGCGCCATTTGTATTGTCTATATAATAGGAAGAATTAGTATTTGCATTAATTGTTTGAATGGAAATGGGATCGTTTGTAGATGGAACCAAAGCAATGTTTTGCGCGCCGGTAAAGCCCGGTCCAGATATAAAAAACCCAAAAACATCATTGAAATTTTTTGCAACACTTTCTGGATATTCTTCAGATGCAAATACAAATCTAAATTTTACTTGGTTAGCTTGTGGGCTAAAAGTAAAGCTAATCCAGGTAGCATCGAAAGTAGGAAAATTTGGACTGAGTAATTGTAAATCCGCATCGCCAGGAAGATTATTAGAAGAACCTTTATTGCCAATATTATTTGGTCCAATAGCGTCTATTACTTTTCCGGTAGATAAAATTAGGCCACTGTCTAAACCAATGTTGGATTTTTTCCCATTGAAAAAACCAATGTTTCCTGTACCTACCGAATATTGAATATTTTTAATATCTACCCCGCCACCAGCCAAAACATTTTTCACCAAATCACTCACCGTTCGATTAGTTTTTACAACAAGTTGTGCCTGCAAAGCCGAAAAGCTAAGCAACATAAGCCATGTTAAAAAAACACTTAATCTAAAAATTCTCAATTTGTGTTAGGTTATTTATATTTACAAAAATACTATAAAAAATGAGGTTCATAGACTTAAGAAGCGATACAGTTACCAAACCAAGTCCAGAAATGATGCAATTTATGCTGCAAGCCGAATTGGGTGACGATGTTTATGGCGACGATCCAACCGTAAATATGCTGGAAGCCACTGTTGCAGCCCATTTTGGCTTCGAATCTGCGGTTTTTTGCGCTTCTGGTACCATGACCAATCAAATAGCAATCAAAACCCATACCATTCCTGGCGATGAGGTGATTTGTGATATTACTTCGCATGTGTACAATTATGAAGGAGGAGGAATAGCTTTTAATTCGGGGGTACAGGTGAGGCCAATTATGGGCAATGCTGGTAAGATAACTGCCGAACAAATGGAAGCGCAAATACAACCTGCCATTATCAATCTACCTCGAACATCGCTGGTTGTATTAGAAAACACATTAAATAAAGCGGGTGGAAATTTTTATTCTTTAGCAGAAATAGCACCCATTGCCGCGATGTGTAAAAAGCATCAATTGCCTTTGCATTTAGATGGTGCAAGAATTTTTAATGCCTTAATAGAAACAAAAGAAAATCCTAAAGATTATTCAAATTATTTTGATAGTATTTCTATTTGTTTTTCAAAAGGATTGGGTGCGCCGGTTGGCTCGGTATTGGTAGGTAGTAAACTATTTATTGATAAAGCAAGACGCTATAGGAGGCTATTTGGTGGGGGCATGAGACAAGCTGGAGTGATTGCTGCTGGTGCTTTGTACGCTTTAAGAAATAATATTGAAAGGTTAGCAGATGATCATAAACGGGCAAAGGCAATAGGTGAATGTTTAGCACAATGCACATTTGTGCTAGAATTATTGCCGGTACATACTAATATTATTATTTTTAAGTTAAAAGACCAGGTATCTTCTGATGTATTTTTAGAAAAATTAAAATCAGAGGGTATCATTGCTAATACGATGGGTAAGCAGTGTATAAGATTCGTTACACACCTCGATTTTAGCGATGAAATGTTAGCCAAATTAATCATAACACTAAATAAAATAAGTAAATTTGCGTTTTAGTTTAAAAACCAATAACCATGAAAATTAAAGTAATTTTATTTTTCTTTTTTGCTTGTATTGCATTAATATTTAATTCATGTAGGCACGAAGCGGATTTTAGCAATGCGCCAATTGTATCTTTTAGTAAAGATGTTCAACCAATTATTATTACTCGTTGCGCTATGAATGGTTGTCATAGTACTTATAACCACGAATCACTTTCATTGTTAACTTATAATGATGTGATGGAAATAGTAAAAGCTGGTAATAGTCATAGCAGTAAATTATACGAAACAATTACTGCATTAAATGGAGAAAAACGCATGCCTCCTTTGCCAGACAATCGATTAGCAGATAATCAAATTATAAAAATTATGGTTTGGATTGAACAAGGGGCAAAAAATAATTAATAAATCATGAAAAAAATATTTTCAATTTTAATCATAGCAGCTAGTTTTCTGTCTGCTTGTTACTATGATAATTTCAAGGAATTACATCCTTTATTAGATAATGGATGTGATACGGCATCAACTACAACAATAAGTTTCGCCACTCAGGTAAAGCCTATTTTAGAGCAACAATGTAGCTCCGGAAGTATAAGCTGCCATAGTGCAAACTCAGGTAGAGATATAACTACAGTAAGTGCCATCGTAAATAATTATGGGCCTACTACTTTTTTAGGTTCCGTAAATTGGGACGGCTCTGCATCTACTATGCCAAAAAATAGTCCAACACAAATTGATAATTGTTGTATCGCATTCATCAGGTTGTGGATTGAACAAGGAATGCAAAACAATTAATTAATCATCATGAAAAGAAAATTAGCCATTGCATTATTTATTATTATTTCTGCTGCGGTTCAAGTGCAAGCACAGGACATCGATCCTATGGCACTCTTACAAGGTTTAGCAGAAGCGCCTAAAGACGAACCAGTAATTGCAACTTTTAAAGCAACCAGGGTAATCAATCAACAAACAATAGAAGTAGGAGGGACTAGGTCTTTAGATTTTAGAATTCACCATCACTTTGGTCCATTTAATTCTGGCGCTTATGATTTTTGGGGAATAGATGGTGGCGCAAGTATTCGTTTGGGCTTAGAATATAGCTATGATGGCCGTTTGCAGTTTGGATTAGGCAGAACCTCTTATGAAAAACAAATCGACGGATTTTTAAAATATAGATTATTAAGACAGACTAAAAGTGGTTCGATGCCAATCAGTGTAACCTTATTTTCTGGAGCTTATCGCAATGGTGTAAATGGGTTGAAAATAAGTGGAGTAGATAAATTTAATAATGCATCTGATCGATTATCATTTGTGCAGCAAATTATTATTGCTAGAAAAATAGACGATAAACTTTCTATTCAAATAACACCAACTATAGTGCATTATAATTTAGTAGAAAATTTAGCAGATAATAATGATGCTTATTTTCTCGGAATTTCCGGAAGATATAAAATCTCTAATCGTTCTGCAATTACTTATGAATACGGAGCTAAACTTTTAAATTATTCAGAGAGTAAATACTACAATTCAATGGGAATAGGCTTAGACATTGAAACAGGTGGTCACGTATTTCAAATGTTCTTGACAAATTCTTTTGGAATGACCGAAAACCAAACTTTCGCTAGAACAAATTCTTCTTGGGCAGACAGGGGTTTTCGTTTAGGCTTTAATGTTTCAAGAATGTTTACTTTATAAATGCGATAAGTATTTATAAAGTTTTTTCTTCCCAGATTGCAGCTAAGTTAATAATTGTATCCACCGCTTTTTGCATATCTTGAACGCTTACCCATTCTAACCTAGAATGGAATGCATGTTCGCCTGCAAAAATATTAGGACAAGGCAATCCCATAAAAGATAACCTAGAACCATCGGTGCCGCCCCTTATGCCGCCTGCAAAAGCTTTCATGCCTGCTCTTTCTATGGCTTCTACAGCATATTCTACAATTTGCGGATGCGCTACTAGCACTTCTTTCATGTTCCTGTATTGTTCTACCACTTCAAATTCGAAACTTGCATTGGGATAAGCAAGCAAAACCTTTTCAACTAATTTTTTTAATTCGTTTTCGTAAACAGCTAATTGTTTGGTATCAAAATCACGAATAATAAATTGAACGGTACTTTTTTCGATGCTACCGCTTACACCTGTTGGATGAATAAATCCTTCGCGGACTTCTGTTGTTTCTGGAGATAAATTATTTTTAGGAAGCGCTGCTATAATTTCTGCTGCAATTTTAATTGCACTCTCCATTTTGTTTTTTGCAAAACCTGGATGGGTAGAAACGCCATGTATCGTAATATTAACTGCATCTGCAGAAAATGTCTCATCTTCAATGTGGCCAAGTGTTTCGCCATCTATTGTGTAAGCAAATTTGGCATTCACTTTGGCTAAGTTTACTTTTTCAACACCTCTGCCAATTTCTTCGTCGGGTGTAAATAATATTTTAATATCACCATGCTTGATACTTGGATTTTGTATAAGTTGATAGATGGCATCCATAATTTCTGCCACACCTGCCTTATTATCTGCACCTAAAAGGGTAGTACCATCGGAAGTAATTATATCGTTTCCAATTTGATCTTTTAATGCAGGATGTTCATCTGGATGCAAAGACAAATTCGCATCAATGGCATATAAAATACTGCCACCGTTATAATTCTTATGGATAATTGGTTTTACATTTTCGCCGCTACAATCGGGCGAGGTGTCCATGTGAGAACAAAAACAAATATTGGGCACTGCCTTATTTGTATTTGATTGAAGGGTGCCGTACACATAGCCATTTTCGTCAAGCTCCGCATCCGTAATGCCCATTTCTAATAGCTCTTGAACTAAAAGTCGGCCTAAGTTTTTTTGTTTTTCGGTTGATGGGCAAGTAGGAGAATTGGGATCAGATTGGGTATCGATTTTTACATAATTTAAAAAACGATCGGTGACGGTATATTTTTTAGGAACTGAGTGCATTTTTTTTATTTTTCTATTCTTAAATCTGGTCGTCTAATTTGACCACCGCTATGTCCTGTTTGAATGACAAAATATATACTGATAAAACTGATAATTAAAGTAACTCTGATCAACCATTTGCTTATTTTTTTATCTGTCGCAATAGACAATAAGGTTATTAAAGCCATTGCGGCTAAAAGGTCAACAATGAGTTCTGTTCTTTCTGCTATTTCTTCGTGTTCTTCTATAAGGTAGCGGGCTACGCCAGGTTGATCTCCAACCAAGTGTTCTGCTTTTCCACCAGTATACATCGTCGGGAAAAATAAAATTGCCGAAAAAATAAACATGGCAAGCCCAACTATTTTTACTTGTTTTAAATGAAACAGCATGCCAATAAACAAAATCACGCTACCAAAAATCACGCTGATAATGGGTAAATGGTTAAGCAATAAATGTTGTTGTACAGGTATCATTTAATAGAAATTACAACACTATAGCAACCGTGCCAGTTTTTTTAATGCCTTTGCCTTCGATATAATAAAAATAGGTTTCTGCGGGTAAGGCTTGGCCGTTATATTTTCCATCCCATGGTTGAATGTTTTTGCCCGTTTGCTTATATACCAATTTGCCCCATCTATTATAGATATAAAGGGCCTCAATATTACAAGCTACATTTCCTTCGGCAATCACAAATTTATCATTCACATTATCACCATTAGGAGTAAATGCATTTGGAATATCTTTGATTTCTGCATCTAATGGAAAAACTAAATTAACTTCTACCGAATCAATACATTCGGTATTGCGATTAGCTATTAATTTTACCGTGTAGTTTCCTGCAGTTTTATATTTGTGTATTGGGTTCGCTTCAGTCGAATAAGTCGTATCTCCAAAATTCCAGAAAACAGAATCGGTGCCAATGGTATTGTTTTGTAAGGCAATGGTTCTTGCACAAGTATCTACCGCGATAGTAAATTTTGCACTAGGCGTGTCAACTACATAAACCACCATGGTATCAAAACTAAAACATGCATTGTTCTTCGCTTTTAAAATGTAGGTTGTGGTAGCAATTGGCGTTGCTTTAGGTGTAGCACTTTTAAAATCATCTAAACTATTTTTAGGCGACCATTCGTAAGTGCCATAGTCCGAACCGCCAGCATTTAAAGTTACTTCCGATCTTCTGCAAACAATTCTATCGGGTCCGGCATTTGCTTTAGGTAAGGTGTCAATTTTTACACTTACACTATATTGATTGACACAGCCAATGCTATCGGTAATATCAACGGTATAACTTTGGGTTAACCAAGCTCTTGGGTTAGCAATGGTATCGTTGCTTAATCCCGTTGCTGGTTTCCATTTATATTTTACACCACCATAAGCCAGTAGTTGAGCAGTATCGAACAAGCAAATATAGGCTGGTTTTTTACCATAAATTCCTTTTGGTATTATTGATACCCGAATTTCTACTGGGTCGGCGCAGGCTTCCTCATTGGTTAAAGTAACCGTAATTAAAATTTCATAAACCCCTGTAGGTACCGAAAATATTGGGTTTGGAATGGTGTCATCGTCAAACAAACCAACTGGTTGTAAACCTAAATCGGTTGCAGTCCAAGTAAAATGAGGATTGGGTAAAGTTACATTGGCAAATAATTGTAATAATGTACCTGCGCAAACCACCGTATCGTTGATCGTGTTAATGTCTACAGGAATGATAGGTGCAATATAAATAGTGTCTTTTACTAAGGTGTTGGTACATGAATCAAATACAGAAATAACATACATGGTTACACTATCTGGCGAAACGCGAATAATAGCCGAACGACTAATGGTATCAATGCCTAAACTATCAGTCCATGCATAACTCAAATGAGAAGAACCGCCTGTGGTTTTAACTTTCCAAAAAACAGTATCACCTTCACAATCTATTTTTTGAAATCCAGAAATTCGAATGGTGTCAAAATCGGTAATGTTTAAAGAATCGGCAGAAACAAAACAGCCACCATTACTTTTCATTTCGATTTTAAATTTCTCTGCAGCTTCTACTATATTATCGTCGGTAGGGAAGAAGAAAAGATCTTTGCTAAGTTGACCTTTTGGAATGGTGATGCTACCCGAAAGATTCGGATAGTCTAAACCCATTGTTGCAATGCCAGCAAGTGTAGAAGTATTCGTGGTATATGCGCCAAGCAAGGCGCTACTGGTATCAGTATTGGTTCTTGAAAATCGACAAACAACACTATCACATTTTTCGGTAATGGTTCCCCCTGTTGGATGAACAATTTCTACCCGCATATTGTCAATGTTTTCGCTCTCGAAACTTTGCGCTTCTAAAAATATGCCCGAATCATATGCTCTGTCTATCACATCAGAAATGGCCAATTTAATGTTATAAGTTTGACAAGCAGTTAAATTCTGAAGGGATACTTCAATTACTTTTGTAAAGGCGTCGTACTGTATGCTTAACCCATTTGCATTATCTACATATAATCCAGAGTTATTAAAAGCATTAATCGAATTTATAGCAATAGGAGTATCTAAAGTACCAGGTACCACAGCAATATTTTTTTTCCCTATAATGCCTGGCCCGCTTACAAAAAAGCCAAATGCATCGTTATAGCTTTGCCCCACAAATTCTGGGTATTCTTCCGAAGCAAATACAAATCTTAATTTAATAGAATTGGTAACAGGAATAAAATCAAATTGTAAAGAAGCCGCATCAACCGTAATTCCGCCTGCTATGGTATTTAAATCTACATCGCCACCTTTGTTGTTCGAACTGCTCACTTGAAGATTATTTGGACCAATAGCATCTATTGCTTTTCCAGTCGAAATTAATACGCCACTGTCTAAACCTAAATTAGAATTCGTACCATCGAAAATGGCAATGGCGCCGGTATCTCCTCTATAAATAATATTACGAACGGTAATACCTTGGCCTACCAAAACATTGCGCACTAATTTGCCCATATTGGGTTCGCGTCTTATTTTAAGTTGGGCATTGCTATTAGAAATAGTAGTCAATGAAACTAGGAAAAGCAGCAGTAAAGAAAGATATCTTTTTCGGGTAATAGTCAAAACAAATAAATTTTATTAGTTACAATATAGTAATAGTTAAATTGTTTTTAACTATTTGCGTTTAATTCCATTTTTTCGGCGAAATGGGCGCAATAATCTCGAAGATCTTCTACAATGTTCTTTTCGCCCGTAGCTTTTAGAAAACTATCACTCATGGTCATGAGCGTTTCATAAAAAAATCGTTTCATTTCATCCACTGGCATATCTTTAGTCCATAGGTCTAACCTTAACGAATTTTGATATTGTTGGTCCCATAAAGCCAAGATCATAGATTTACATGGCAATTCCTGTGTGTTTTCTGAATCTGAAGAATACCATAAGATGCTTTCAGGCAAATTTTTGTCGTCTAAGGAAACGGTAATTTTGATTTCTGCTGTTTTCATGCGTATGCGATTATTTTATTTTTTTATCCCAGTTTTTCCCTTTTTTACGAGGGGTATTTTTAGTTTTATCGTCGGTGCTGCTTTTGGATTTACTTTTGGCATTTCCTTTGTTTAGCTGTTGCTCTTTTTGCTTGGCTAACTTTTTCTTTTCGTCTGCCGAAGGTCTTTTAAATTTCTTTTCATGAAAAGAGCCTTTAAATGTAGGGTCTTCTCGGCGTTTATGTTCATCAATTTCGCGGGCAATGGCTTGTTTTTCGTTAAAAGAGGTTTCCGCAAAAATGACTCCTTCAGGAATGGGCAATACCGGTATTTTTTGACGAATCAGTTTTTCAATTTTTGCTAAATGCAAAGTTTCTGATTCGTTACTAAAAGTAATAGATACCCCTAGCTTTTCTGCTCTACCAGTTCTGCCAATGCGGTGTACGTAATCTTCGTATATCAAAGGCACATCAAAGTTAATGACATGCGTAACTTCCGTTACATCGATGCCCCTAGATGCCACATCGGTGCCAACGAGCACCCTTACACTGCCTTCTTTAAAAGCCTCCATGGAGTTGATGCGGGTATTTTGTCCTTTATTGGCGTGGATCACTTTTACTTGATCTTCTCCAAACTTACGGCTGATATAGTGATAAACATTATCGGCAATGGTCTTTGTTTTACAGAACACAATTACCTTTTGAAATGTTTCCTCATCAAGCAGAAAATGGTATAATAAATTGATTTTTGATTTTAAATTGGGAACCATGTACACCCTTTGTTCCACGTTTTTGGCAGGGGTTGCTTGTAAGCTTACTTCTACTTTAGTAGGAAATAAAAGAAAATCACCTACAAGTATTTCTACTTTATCCGACATGGTGGCAGAAAAAAGCAGGTTTTGCCTTTTTTTAGGAATAACTTCTAGTATGCGGTTAATCTTACTGATAAAACCCATATCCAGCATTTTATCTGCTTCGTCTAGTACTAAAACCTGTAATTTTTTAAAAACCAGATCGCCAGCTAAATATAATTCTAATAACCTACCAGGTGTGGCAATTAATATATCTATGCCTTTGGCCAGCATCTCTTTTTGTGGTTTTGGTCCCAATCCGCCATAAACAGCCCCAATCCTCAAGTCTGTAAATTGACAAAGACTAATGGTATTTTCTTCAATTTGCATGGCCAATTCGCGGGTTGGTGCTAAAATAACCGCTCTAGGAATTTGATCTTGTGCAAAGCCCAGTTTTTTAATAATCGGCAATAAATAAGCGGCTGTTTTTCCGGTGCCAGTTTGCGCAATACCCAAAACATCTTGTCCATTAATAATGGGAGGAATGGCCTTTTGTTGGATGAGGGTTGGATCAGTATAACCAATGGCTTCAATGGCATTTAAAATCTGTTTATTGAAACCAAACTGCTCAAAATTATTTTGCATGTCACAAAGATAAGATTTGAATTTCCATTTGGGCATTTTTAGTTACTTTTGAGCATCAAAAAATTGCATTATGAAAAGAACGCTCATTAAAAATGCTATCATCGTCAATGAGGGCAAGCAAATGCAGCTAGATTTGCTCATAGCGGGCGATCGAATTGCTAGAATTGATACAGCTATTTCGGCCGAAGGTGTTCCTGTAATTGATGCCGCAGGTATGTATTTATTACCTGGCGCAATTGACGATCAAGTGCATTTTAGAGAGCCTGGCTTAACCCATAAAGGAGAAATTTATACCGAGGCCAAAGCGGCTGTTGCGGGTGGTATTACTTCTTATATGGAAATGCCCAATACCATTCCAAATGTGTTTACCCAAGAATTATTAGCAGATAAGTACCAAAGAGCAGCACAAGTTTCTTTGGCCAATTATTCTTTTTTTATGGGTGCTTCAAATACCAATTTAGAAGAAGTGCTTCGAACCAATCCTGAAAACGTATGTGGGGTAAAGATATTCATGGGTTCCTCTACTGGAAATATGTTGGTTGATGATGAACAAGTGCTGAGCGATTTGTTCAGAAGTTGCACAGCTTTAATTGCAACCCATTGCGAAGATGAACAAACGGTTAAACATAATTTAGCCCTATATAAAGCAAAATATGATACTAAAGTGACGCCAGAAATGCATCATTTAATACGCTCTGAACAAGCATGTTATCTTTCTTCATCTAAAGCAGTACTTTTAGCTAAAAAATACCAAACAAGGCTGCATATTTTGCACATCTCTACTGCAATCGAGACCGCTTTATTCGACAATGCCTTGCCTTTAAAAGACAAATTAATTACCTCCGAAGCGTGTATTCACCATTTATGGTTTTCGGAAGCAGATTATGCCACAAAGGGTAACTGGATAAAATGGAATCCAGCCATTAAAACAGCAAACGACAGAGATGCCATTTTAGCGGCTGTATTATCAGATCATATCGATGTTATTGCCACCGATCATGCGCCCCATACCATCGAAGAAAAGTCTACAGATTACTTAAATGCTCCCTCGGGTGGTCCTTTAGTTCAACATAGTATAATCGCTATGTTAGAATTAGTTAAGCAAGGAAAAATCAGCATAGAAAAAGTGGTGGAGAAAATGGCGCATAACCCTGCCATCTTATTTAACATCAAAGAAAGAGGATATATAAGAGAAGGATATTTTGCAGACCTGGTATTAGTAAATCCAAATTTACCGCAAACAGTAAGTAAGACTAATTTGTTATATAAATGCGGCTGGTCACCATTTGAAGGTTATACCTTTAGCAACAGCATCAATAGCACATTTGTAAATGGGCATTTAGCCTATCATCAAGGACAATTCGATGAATCTCAAAAGGGTTCAAGATTATTGTTTAATAAAAGATAAGTAATTAATAATAAATAAAATAGATAGTTTAATTAAATCATCTATTTAACTAAAAAACATGACACAAGTTTCCATTAATATAGCAACAGGTACTATTCAGCAAGAGGAATTAATTATTGGAATCGATTTAGGTACCACCAATAGTTTAATTGCCTACATCAATGCCCAACAACATGCCGAGGTAATCAACGATATGGGCAAAGGTGTGCTGGTTCCATCTATCGTTCATTTTCATCCATCTGGCGAATTGATTATTGGTAATGAAGCCAAACAATACTTAATTGCAGATCCAGCCAATACCATATTCTCTGTTAAAAGGTTATTAGGGCAATCCTATAAAGACATTCAATCATACAAAGGTTATTTTGGTTATAAAATAATTGATGATGATGAACAAGCCATGCTTAAAGTAAAGGTTGGAGATCGATTTTATAGCCCAATAGAGCTATCCTCATTTATCTTAAAAGAGTTAAAGCTTCGTGCCGAACACGCACTTAAAACTCCTGTTAATAAAGTAGTTATAACAGTTCCTGCTTATTTTAATGATACCCAAAGACAAGCCACTAGAGATGCCGGGAAATTGGCAGGTTTAGATGTTTTGAGAATAATCAACGAGCCAACCGCAGCAAGTTTGGCTTTTGGCATTGGGCTCGATCCAAACGAAGAAAAAACCATTGCGGTTTACGATTTAGGCGGTGGCACATTTGATATTTCTATTTTAAAAATTCAACAAGGAATTTTTGAAGTATTAGCAACCAATGGCGATACTTTTTTAGGTGGTGATGATTTTGACGCGCTTATTCTTCAATATTGGTTAAAAGAGCTAAAGCTGGATCCAGCAGTAGTTTATGCAAACCAAAACTTGATGCAATCTTTAAGATTGGCGGCCGAAGAAGCTAAAATTGCGCTAAGTACCCAATCTTTATTTAATACAACAGTTCAGGATATGCCTTGTGGCATTATGCGCAGTACTTACGAGGAAATGATTCAACCTTTGATCCAAAAGACCATTGATTGTTGTCAAAATGCGCTGAACGATGCTGGATTAAGCATTAAAGACATTGATCAAGTTGTATTGGTGGGTGGAAGTACTCGAACGCCAATATTAAAACAAGCTTTACAAGCATTTTTTGATCAAGCTTTAAATGATCACCAAAACCCAGATGAAGTAGTTGCGCTTGGTGCAGCCATTCAAGCTGATATTTTGGCTGGAAATAGAAAAGATATTTTGTTGTTAGATGTAACGCCATTATCATTAGGAATAGAAACCATGGGCGGATTAATGGATGTTATTATTCCACGAAACGCTAAAATTCCAACCAAAGCGGGCAGACAATATACCACCTCAATAGATGGTCAGGTGAATATGAAAATATCAGTTTACCAAGGAGAAAGAGACCTGGTGTCTGAAAACAGAAAGTTAGCAGAATTCGAATTGCGGGGTATTCCAGCCATGCCAGCTGGTTTCCCAAA